>JACPZR010000428.1 GCA_016195395.1 Spirochaetia bacterium | reverse complement strand
GGCAGCGTGCGCCTTGACGTCAATAACAATAATGTCGACTAAGGCCATCAGTATGGAACACGCCGCGCGGAAAGAGGAAGAGGCGATACAGATTCTGTGTATTGAGCCCGACTCTCAAGCTTACGACCGGCTTGCGGAGGCGCTCACCGGTTGGTTCCAGGAATTTGTGGAACTCACGCGGGAAGAAAGTCTTTCGGAAGGGATTCGGCGGATCAACTCGGGAAAATATGACCTCATCATCACGGAAGTTGAATTTCCGGGACACCCGATCGATCCCGTAGACGTTGCCGCCGAGATCATGGAACAGGGCGGAGCCGCGGACACTCCTGTAATTTTGCTCACCTCTATTCGGGACTCGGGTCTCCCGATCGTCGCGTTTCAACACGGAGTGACGGAGGTCTTTTCCAAGGAAGATATTGGCGCGCCCATCATGGAGTACAGATTCAGGAACCTGCTCCAGCGCGAGTACCGGAACAAGATCTTTCACAAGCAGTTCGTTCAGTCCCTCGACCGCTTCCAACGCGCCCACGGTTTGTCTCAGGACGAGATCCAGGATCTCAATTCCGTGGTGGAAGAGATGAAGCGGAAGATTGAGGAAGAATACAAAGAAAAGATGCGCATCGAAACGGACAAGAACCGCATTCAATCTCTGTTCGGGATGTACGTGGATCCTGTGGTGCTCAAGGGCATCATGAACAATGAAATCTCCACGGACCAGCGCGGACAGTTGGAGGAAATTTCCGTTCTCTTTTCTGATATCCGCGGCTACACGGCCATGTCAGAGACCCTTTCGCCGGGCCAGGTTGTGTCTTTCTTGAACGAGTATTTCACGTCGCTTACGGAAGTGATCATGGGCAACAACGGCATGGTGGACAAATACATTGGGGACGCAATCATGTGCCTCTTTGGCACACCTGTCAAGGTGCCCAACCACTGTGAAGACGCGGTTCAAACGGCTGTGGAAATGCAGGACGTCTTTGAACTCTGGGTCACAAACTGGCAGAAGAATTACGGGATCACTCCCGCCATGGGGATCGGCGTAGCCACGGGACAGGCTGTAGTGGGGAACATCGGATCGTTTCAAAAGCTGTCATTCACCGCTGTGGGAGATTCCGTAAACGTTGCCGCCCGCCTTCAGGGATTGGCCGGTCCCGGAGAAATCGTAATATCAGCGAGCGTTTACAACAACCTGTCCCAAGAGTTCATCAAGCGTTATGACTTTGAGGCGCTGGAGCCTGTTCCCATCAAAGGCAAGACAGGACTGCATCAGGTTTACTGGGTAACGCACCACAAAAAATCATAAGACAGAGCAGAACTTGTAGAGTTCGTCCTGGATCAGCCGGTCTTCATACTGGGTATGGAGTTTGGGCCGGTCGCCCGCGGCAATTTTGAAGTGGTCCATGTACTCTTCATACTTGGCGGTTGATCCTGCGTCGAACCTGCCATGACCAGCTTTCCGCGCGATGAGATTGGCGAACGTTACCAGCTGGACTTTCAACGGCTGGGCGGAAAGGTCATCCGATTGACAGCGGATGACTTCGATAATCTCTTCCGGCAGTTTCCACTGCATTCCAGCGGCGGTGCCCATTTCTACGTTGTCGACCCCGAACAATTCCCGCTCAATGTCTCTGACATCGTGCTCAGACTCAAGGAAGCGCGTCAAAACCTGAATGTACTTGGTCCGGTCCAGGGTATTCAGGACGATTTTCCCCAGGTTCTGTAGGAGGCCCCCGATCAACGCCACGTCCTGTTCTTTTTTAAGCGACAGGTCATTGCAGAGAAGCTGCGCAACGATTCCCGTGGCGATGGAATGGTGCCAGACCTCCTGCTTGAATTTGTTATAATTGCCGCTCATGAAAATGGAATCTGACAATGCGAGCGCGATCATGGAACGCACCGTCTTGAAACCCAGCCGGGTGATTGTCTGCTGGATGCTCTGGATCCTGTTGCCGCGGCTGTAAAAGGGCGAGTTGGCCAGGTGCAGCATACGGCTGACGAGAATCTGATCAGATTGGACCATGCGTTCCAAACTGCGAAAATCGAGGTCATTGTCGTCACTCAAATGGAGAACAGACAACAGGACCGGTGGCATGATGGTCAGGTCTTTGATTTTGACCAAGTATTCCGCAGGGACGGCCATAGAGTCATTTGTTTTACGGTGCGGTTTAGTGTCAATTCCTAGGCGCGTTTCTACGGATGAGTTGACAAGTCTTGAGTTCTCCGCCCCCGTATCACGGGGAACAGCGGTTTGAAGTGGTCAGTGAAAGTTGCCTGGTTAGCCTCCGCGTTCTTGGCGTTATTTCCCGTTCATGTCTCCGCTGGAGATCTGGATCTCTCGTCTGAGGCCGTCATGCACGCGGGCCAGTTTCTTTTTGAGCACCGTGACTCAAATTCGTTGGCGGAGGCGCTGGCCGCCACCTCTTGGAAACCCCTTTCCGCGGACGACCCCAACTACGGGATGACAAGCCAGACGATTTGGTTTTCGTCCGATGTGCTGGCTCCGGAAAAGGCCACGCGTACTTTCTACCTGGAAGACTACCTCATGGATGTGAATATCTATGTGGTGCGGGACGGCGTGGTCACAGGCTCGTACGATCTCTCCCTTAATGCGCGTGCCGCCAGTCCGGACCGATTCCGCGTCATAGAGCAGGAGATAACGTTTGAGAAAGGGCATTCCCGGCTGCTGATCAGCGCACACAGCGCCGTCTCGTCGCTTTGGTTTCCTTTGGAGGTTCATACGAGGGCCTCGTTTGAGCACCTTCGTGATCAAACGAACCTGGTGTTTGGCGCCCTGTTTGGATCTCTGTTGATCATGGCGTGTTTCAACCTGTTGGTGGTGCTTTCCACTCCGGAAAGGTCGTACCGGTCCTACATCGTCTACGTCCTGTCCGCGCTCTTGTTTCTGGTGAGCATCAGCGGATTCTTTTTTCAACACATGCCATGGATCAACCTGTTCTGGACCGTGCGGCTGAACGGCCTGACGGGCGTCTTTTATACGGTTATGGCGGCCGCTTTCACCATGAGTTTTCTCCAGACCAAAGCCAACTATCCGGTGATGCACAAGCTTCTTTGGTTACCCATTTTGTTGTCTTTGTTCACGCTCGGATGGCTCTTCTGGCCGGGAGTATCACTCAGCGCCAACGCGTCCATGCGATCCTGGGTGGGTCTTCTTGTGGTGACACTCATGCTCATTGCTGGTATCCATGCGTGGCGCCGGGGCTACGTGCCTGCACGGTACTTTGTTGTGGCTTTTGCGTTCTTCTTTGTTGGCACAGGAGTCTTTCTCCTGACGATCCTTGGATTTCTCCCGCGCTTCTTTCTCTTCTCGCGCGGCATCCAGATAGGAATGGTCTGTCAGGTTGCATTTCTGTCACTCGCTTTGTCTGACCGGATCAATACCCTGCGCCGTTCGCTGGAGGGGCACACAAAGGAACTGGAGAAAGCGCACCGGCGGATCACTAGTTCTGAAAGAAAATACAGGACTCTCATTGAAAATACGGCGGACGTGATCGTTTCTTTGGATTCGCAGGCGCGCATTATTACGATCAGCAATGCGGTCCGCGACGCATTGGGATACCGCCCGGATATGCTGCTCGGCATGCAGTTTGAGGATTTGCTGTTCGCGGAAGAAGACGCAACGCTCCCCGTTGAGACGATGTTGTTTCGTGAGGCTTTCGCCGGGCTGGAATCAGGGCCCGCGCAGATGCGTGTGTCCTTGAAGACGCGTTACGGAGAGCGACTCCTGATGCTTCTCCGGCTTGAGCGAATCATGGCTGAAGAAGGGCCTCAGGTTTTGGGCAAGATGTCGTTGATGATTGAGGATGAGCTGGCAAGATTCCTCCAGATGGAGCGCGGGCGGTATTACATCACCAGTCATATCGCTCTTTCGCACCAGTTGAATGACCGGATCACCAGGAACCTGATGAGATTCTTCCCTGAAGACGAGGCGGACGCCATACGGATTTGTGTGCGGGAGATGATTGTGAACGCGATTGAGCACGGCAATCTTGGCATTACGTTTGAAGAAAAAACCCGCATGCAGGCTCAGGGGAACTACCTGGATTTCCTGGTGCGCAGACAGGGGCTTCCGGAATACAGGGACAGGCGTGTGCGGGTGGACTATTCCATTGGATCAGGCAGATGTGTTTTTCGGATCACCGATCAAGGATCAGGATTTGACTATCGAAAAATGATATCAGAGGAGGGGGAACGGCTCGGCAATTTCTCCCTTGGGCATGGGCGCGGAATTGCCATGGCGCGGATGATCTTTGACCGGGTGATTTACAACGAAAAAGGCAATCAGGTGACACTGGTGAAGAACGTGGAACGGCCGCCCGCGGATCACGGGTAGCCCTGGCCGGGGCGTCGGGGTAATCCCATATCTTTGAGAGAGTCCGGTGAATGGTGTTTGCGCAGCCACGCCACCATGGGTTCGTCCATTCTTGGTATGTGGAAGACCAGGAAATGCTGGAGAAACTGGCGGAGCGCCGAAGACAGGCGGCGGTAGCCGATATGATATTCCTCTATGACCAAGTCGCATGCGCGGGCCAGGTTTTCGTGTTCCCTCCGGTGCGCTTCAATCCCGGGGTAGCCTGCCTCCATCATTAAGGCCTCTTCTGCTTTAAAGTGGTCATTCACGTATGATTGCAGCAAGGATAACGTCTTGTTTACCACGTCCGGCTGCGCATGTTCGTCGATGACGCGGAAGAGTTCCAAAGATGTCTGGAGGAGCAGAACGTGATCGTCATCGATCTGCTCATTGTGGGTCTTGAGCTTATGATCCCAGGAAGCCAGCGCCTCCTGGATCGTGTTCTGAAAGGAAGCCGCATCCATGCTCGTCAGGCCGCCGGATATCTGTTGTTAAACTCCTGCGCCGTCATTACAATGAAGAAATTGTCCAGCTTTGCTATCTTGAAAACATTGAGGATGAGGGGCTTCATTCCAAAAAGGATCATCTTACCCCCATAGTTTTTTACCAGGTTCAACGCTTTGATGAGAGCGCCGATTCCAGAACTGTCAATAACGTCCACAGACGTCAAGTCCACGGCCACGTTGGCAGGTTCGCCTTTCACCAGTGTCTTGAAGGTTGCCTCGAAGTTCTGCACCTGTTCAATGACGAACTTGCCCGCGATTTCGACGACCATTGCGTTAGTGCGATGTGCTTGCTTGATTTCCACCTGGATATAGTTGCAGCGAATCGATTTAGTGTCAAGTGCTCGCGGCGCATGAGACGAGTCCGCGCCCGTTTTTGCCATGCTGCCGGCTGGGCCCGTCCGTTCTAGTGCCTTGGGACTAGAACGAATTCAGAGCGCGCCCATCTTTCCTGCGATGAGGTCAAAGTCGTGCTTGGGAATCTGGAAGAGGCCCCGTCGGAATATGAAGCCCCAGGAAGCTTTGTTGGTGATGAACGTCAGCGCATCAATGAGAGGCGTGATCTCCACTGGTTGGCAGGCCAAATAACGCGCATCCAGCCGGAAGGGCGCAAAGTCTTCAGACATCTGCGTTTGGTAGATCTCCGATCCGGATATCACCGCAATCGCTGTAAACTGCTTGAGAGCCTCTCCGCTATCGAGCGATGTTTTCGGCGAATAGTAAAGGACCAGATCTCCCTGTGAGAGCCTGGCCAGGGGCGCCTTCTTCCCGTGACCAGCTTGGAGGATGCCAAGCTTCTTTCCAATGAGGACATGGTCCAGGGATACTGTATTGATCCAGTGTTTCATAGACGACTATTGGCCAAGTCGTCTACCGCCCCCGAAACTCCGTCAACACTTGTTTCTATTCAATCCATGTCTCAAAGGCGCAGATCTTGCCGGACTGGCCCTTGCGCGGGAATACGTACAGACGCTGTCCTTTGTGCGTTTCCCAATAGAGCGCCTGCTTGGCCCGGTCCACGGTGAACTTGGCGATGGGCTGGGCGAGCAGCGCAAACGTGGCGCCGTAGATGACCGGGAGAATCTGTTCGTAGAAAGCAAGCGAAGGCGGACCGGGGGCAACTTCCAAGTCGCTTCTCATTTCAACGTTGAGATGTCCGCGCTGCCACCGCGCGTTGACTCCGTCCTTGAGTTCAGTCTGTGTCCCGGGATGGACTACGATTTGCAGCGTCTCTTCCATAATGGGCAGGACCACCGCCCCTTTCCGGGGAGTAAACTTTGTTTTTGCAGTTGACCAGTTCGGTAACCCGTCTTTCCCCTATGTCTCTTATGAAGCGACTTCTCCAAACTTGCGCCCTTGTTGCGGCGGTGACTACTCTCACAACGTGCTCCGGCCCGCCGTTGGCCCGCGTATCGCCCGCAGCGGATGCGGGTTACGTCATACAGGACGTGCGTGTGTTCACCGCGGATGAGAAACATCTGATCATCGAACATGCAGACGTTTATGTTCGTGGAGAGAAGATTGAGAAGATTTCCACGGAGCGACTCCAGATTCCGGGGGCCGTCGTGATTCAAGGCCGGGGCAGAACGCTCCTCCCGGGACTTTCGGATTGTCACACTCACATCACCGGCGGCATGATCATCCCTTGGAAAATGGCGCTTCTTCCCTCGCCGGAGCACAACCTGCGCGCCGCTCTATACAGCGGCATCACAGCTGTGTGGGATATGGGCGGGAAGACAGTTCAGGAAATGAACCAGATACGACACAAGATCGAGTCAGGCAGCATGGACGGACCCATGATTTATCACTCGGGCATTGCCTTCACGGGCCAGGGAGCACATCCAGTGCCGTACCTGGGATTCGTGAAGGACAACATCCCGTTCTTTTTGAATCCCTTTGTCCCGGACGTCGCCTACGAGGTTCACAACGGTGACGGCGTCGCAAAAATACGATCCTACACCGACGACGCCCGGCCGGATTTCACCAAGATCTATCTGGACAAGATCCCGGAGGACGCCCCCGTCATGTCGGATGACGCTGTCGGCCGGCTCGTTTCCGCTTCCCACGAAAAGAAGATTCCGGCGGTATTTCACATAGGTTCAAACGAGAATCTGCGGACCCTGATTGCAAGCGGTGGCGACGGCGCCGTGCATAACGTCTACAAAGAACCCGTTGACATAAAGCTGGCCCGCGCCATGGCGGCAAAGGGAATCTTCGTTGTTCCGACAATCGTTGCATGGTACAACTACTTCCTCGTCGTAAACAAGCGGAGCTATACACATTTCACGGCGCTGGAGTACCAGACGATGGACGCCGCGCATCGGGACGCTCTGCGTAATCCCCAGCCCGATAATGTAGTGATACGTGATCAGTGGCGTCATCATGATTCTATGCACGTTCAGTACACGGACAATCTGTATCCCAACTTGAAAGCAATGAAGGATTCAGGTGTGACGATCCTCGCCGGCTCGGATGCTCCCAACTACGCCTTGGCATTGGGAGGATCCCTGCATACGGAGCTCGCGCACATGGTCAAGGCGGGCATGACAAATACGGAAGCGCTCCTGGCCGCCACATCGCATCCGCCCAAGGTACTTGCAAAATTATCAGGTCGTGAAATTAACTACGGCGAAGTCCGCGAGGGGGCGCTGGCGAATCTCCTGCTTGTTGACGGTGATCCGGTGAAGAACATCACGGATACGCAGAACATCGCTGATGTGTTCTTTCGGGGCAGGCGCGTCAATCGGGTGCGCCCTGACGTGAATTAAAGCGCCGTCAGCGTGTGTTCTTTACGAGCCGGGCTCTCAGGTAGTCGCTCAGCCACTTCTCAAAGAG
>JACPZR010000427.1 GCA_016195395.1 Spirochaetia bacterium | reverse complement strand
TTTTGTCCAGCCGTTCTTGCGGATGATCGCGGCGCTCTCCCTTGCATTTTCCGCCGTATTGCGTGATCCAGATTCGGTGATGATTCGTTCCGCTTGGATGCCGCGGCCCACGAGCCAGCGCTTCAGAATCTCCGCCTCCGGCTGTCCCGCCTGCGACAACAATCCGGACCCGCCCGAGATGACGAGCTTGGGGGCCTTGCCCAGACGGAGCAGTTCCTCCGCAGCGAGAATGCGGTCCAAGCTTCCAAGAAACTCCGGGCGGCGGCCCGGTCCTGCGAGCGCATTCACCATGCCTGACAATACAATGATGGCATCCGCTCGTTCCGTTGTTTCCGCGATCTTGTCGGGGTAGGCGTCTTCCAGAATGCGGATGATGAGGCTCGAACCCCACGTCGTGGAAAGGAAAACCATCGAAACAAAGAACAGCGCAAAGAATCGTCGAAATCTTGAGGGCGGCGCCCCCTTCCAGAGAACAAAAACGAGGACGAGAAAGAGCTGAAAAGGCAGGATCATTGCCCAAAGAATCTTAGAAAGCCAGAAAAACATTGCTCACATTGAGACAGGCATGCCTATGTTCCAGTCATTTTTGCAGGATTCTTGTGCCTTAATATTAGGCAATCCCGCAAATTTTGTGAAACTGCAGGTAAAAGTAGCAGATCGCTGGTATTTTTTCCTGTCAAGCCAATGGGCATATTTGGGAATGGCCAAAATCAAGGCAGGATGCTCCCGATGCGCACAGAGATTACCAAAGCCGAAGCCCTTCAATTCATAAGCGACATTACGCGCACGATGAATCAAAACGACGACCCAGAAGGCGTTCTGGATCAAATCCTCTCCGCCTGCATTCAAATTACCGGCGCGGAATCAGGGAGTATCATGCTCCTGAGCGCAGACAAAGCTTACCTGGAGATCCATGCTTCGCGCGGCCTCTCCGTGTCCGCGGACAGTCTGCGCCTGGCCGTTGGAGAGGGCGTGACCGGCTGGGTGGCCAAGAAAGGCCAACCGCGCATTGTAAGCGATGCGGCGGGTGAATCGGACTACATATCTGTCAAAGAAGGCCTTTGTTCCGAACTCGCCGTTCCCATGATCGTGAAGGACGAAGTGATTGGCGTGGTCTCTGTGGACTCCGCGCAGAAAAATGCGTTCGTCTCCGAGCACGAGCACTTTCTCTCCATCCTCGCAAATCTCGCGGCTCGGATCTTCGTCAACCTCACAGACAACAAGCTCTTGAAAATGCGGGACCGGTTTCACCGCGTCATGATCGAAATTTCCCGCGTTGTGTCCAACTCACTCCGACTTGAGGACATCTTCCGGGAAATCATGGCGATCACAGAGAAGGCATTCCGTCTTCATGGAAGCACGCTCTTCCTATACGACCCCAAAGAAGATGCTCTCACGATTGCGGCCCCCATGGGCAGGGGAGAAGGGAAAGACGTGCGTTATACGCCGGGGGAAGGGATCACGGGCGGCGCGTTCTTGAACAAAAAGTCGGTTTTTATTCCTGAGGTGAGCCAGGAACCTTCATTTCTGAACCGACTGGGAACGTACGAGGGGACGGAGGAGCTGGGATTTTTCTGTTGTCCTATTTTTTCCGGCACCGAGGCCGTGGGTGTGTTCAGCGCGTTCACGCGCAACCAGAGCGGCGTAGATCCGGATTCTCTGATGGAGTTCCTGGAAATCGTGGGGTCGATCGTTTCCCAGGCAGTCACCATACAAAAGCTCTTTAAGGAAGAGACCAACGTCATCACGTCGGAGAATATACAACTCAAACATGAACTGTCTACCCGCTATAAATTCGGGAGCTTGATCGGGCGTTCACCGCTGATGCTCAAGATGTTTGAAAAAGTCCGGATCATAGCCGACTCACGCGCGTCCGTGCTTCTTACGGGTGAATCCGGCACGGGGAAGGAACTCATAGCTTCCGCAATTCATTACAACAGTCCGCGACGCGACAATCCGTTCATTAAGATCAACTGCGCAGCGATCCCGGATAACCTGCTTGAGTCTGAACTCTTCGGCTATCGGAAGGGATCGTTCACAGGGGCCGTGTCAGACAAGAAAGGCAAGTTTGAGATCGCGGATGGAGGGACCATTTTTCTCGACGAAATCGGCGAATTGGATATGAACCTGCAGTCCAAGCTCCTGCGTGTCCTTCAAGAGCGGGAGATTGAGCCTATCGGCGGCCGTTCACGTCAGGTGGACATCCGTGTAATTGCCGCAACCAACGCCGATCTGGAGCAGGGGATTGTGGACAAGACATTCCGCGCCGACCTGTACTACAGACTGAACGTTATCAATCTGAAGATTCCCGCCCTCCGCGACCGGAAGGAAGATATATTTCTTCTGGTGCAGCACTTCATTGAGAAATATACCAACGAGAACAAAAAGACAATCCGCGGGATCGATGCGGATGCTATCCAGCTGCTTGAAAATTTCGACTGGCCGGGTAACGTTCGTCAACTGGAAAACAGCATAGAGAGAGCTGTGGTGATGTGCCAGGGGGACCGTCTGGGATTGGAAGACTTCCATGACACAACGCTCCCGTTTGCCGCGCACGCGGCGCCGGCAAACGTCAAAGAGGAACCGCCCGTGAGGGGAGAGGCGGGAGCGGCTCCCGGCGCGGCAGGGTGGCTCGAGAAAGCGGTTCCGGAAGACCGCCTGGACGATTTGGACGGCCGCGTGTACGATGTTGTGATCCAGGAAGTCGAGCGGAAACTGATTCTCATGGCTTTGAAACGTTTTCGATATACAAAGACGCAGGCGGCGCGTTATCTCGGGATCAACCGCAACACGCTGGATAAGAAGATCAAGGAACTGGCGATCGACTACTGACGTTTTTGCCTGCGGCCGGAATCGGACGCGTCCTTGACGTGAACGAGGTCAGTTGTCTGCCAGAAACGACGTGGTGACGAGCCTGTAGCCGTAAAGCTGCGACAGTCCCGCGGCTGATGCCGCAAGCGCCCTGTATGCCTCAGCAAAGCGCCGGTCCATGGCGGAAAGAGGAATGCCCCGGTTGTAGAAGTAGCGGACAAACTGGGCGTGAGCGTCCCCCGGAATGCGAATGGTTAAAATCCCGGGGCCGGACAACCGCATGCCCAGATACTGAACCAGACAGGGATAGTCTTCTCCTTCGGTTGCTGTGGATTCCGACAAGAGCGTTCCGGAAACAAACCACGGAGACGACGACCGCCCCGTGAGCGATCGGCCCCACTCGTCCAAGCGCATAGTGGAGAGCGGTAGAACTGCATCAAGAAAGTGCCGGGGATCCGCCGGGTTTGCAGAGCGCGCGCCAAGAGATAACGTTTCCATTGCGTCCAGCCGCAGCGCCCACGCCGCATCTTCCGGCTGGCGGGAGCTGTACGAGGACAATGCGCGTCCGCCCGATGCAAACAATTTGAAGTCCGGAGAGAATTCGACGCCGGTTTTGACGGGCGCTGAAGCTGCAAACGACACAGGGTCGAGGACTTGGAACAAACGGTCTCCTCTGTCAGGCACCATCGGGAAAAGTCCGTGCACGCCGGGGAACCAATAA
Organism: Spirochaetia bacterium; assembly: GCA_016195395.1. Next base: position 2,645 of record JACPZR010000427.1, on the reverse strand, counting down.
TAGGTGATCATTGAATCTACACCGCCAAACACGGCGCGGTATTCCCTCATCAACCACTGTCCCAGTTCGTTGGCGGAAGCTGTGGGCGCGCCGCGGGTTTGATCCATGAAGACCAGTATCTTTGCCCGAAGACGGCGCCCGGTTTCATCCAATTCATCGCTTTGGATCTTGCCGTCTTTTGCAAGCAGACGCACGGCCTTGTTTCCGTTATCAAGAAGGGCAAGGAAGCGTTGGTTCTTGGGAAGCCGTGACAAAATACTCTCAGCTGTGTCCAAGGCCGCGGGCAGTCTCCATCCAGCGGGAAGCCCGCGTCCGCGCCGCACTTGGACCGCGGTATTGCGCGCCTCCTCTTCAAAGAAGGCAGCGTTCAACGCGTCCGTGGTGTCTTCGCCCTCGAGAGCGCGGTCTTTCCAGAAAGCAGCGGCAATCTGAAGATCCTCGGGATAGGTATCGCCGTCGCGGAGACTGCTGAACGCGGCACGCGTCAGGTCATTCAGCGCTGTCCGGTCCAGGGTTTTGGCTTTGATGAGGCTGAAAAGACGGACAGATTTCCCGGCGCCGGCGTCTCCCAGTGTTTTTGTCCATTGGGCCTCTTTGTCCCCGGCATCGATGCGGCCTGCCGCAATCAGAGCAAGACCAGCACGAGCGGAGGCTGCGGTCCTGTCGGCAGAGGGGATGGTCCCCGACCCTGCTTCCAAGGCCAGGCGGAAAAAACGCTCCGCAACTCCCGATTCCCCGGCAGACAGATACGTGAGCGCGCCCGCAAGCGCCATACGCTGGGCGCGTTCCCCGGACCAGCTGTTCACTTCCGCCGTGATTAACGCTTCGAGTATCTGCGGATTCATGAGTTCTGCGTCGCGATTTGATGTGTCGATCAGGATGCGGAAGAGCATGGAGCGTTCCAGAAGCGACAATCCCACAAGAGAGGGACCTTCCTGAAGTTCAAAGCCCGCGCCGGCTTCTCTGAATCGATATGACCTCCACAGGGAAAACAGTTTCTTTTTGATCGCAAACAAGGCCGGATTGTCCTCCGGCCGCATAGCCTCAAGCATGCGGTCGTATTCCGCCCAGTCTCCGGCGCTCGATAACGTTAAGAAACGGCCGGCCTGGGACGGCGTGTCTGACGCGGCCGCGCGCGGGACCGCCCGGCCCCAGAGGAGGGCTTGATCGGCGCGGATATCATATTCAGTTACAGGGAGCGTGAGGCCGCCCGCTTTGAACAAAACGGCGGCACGCACGGCTTCATCGTGCATTCCGTGCCGGAAGAGGTCTGTCACGAGACCCGCTGATCCCCGCTGCCTGGCCAGCGGAAGCGTACGCTCAAAGTCCCGTGCAAAATTAATGACTTCGCCTGACATGGCATACCGCGGCCTTCTGAGCTTGGAGAGAAAGCGGATCATTTCCAGCTCATCCTGGATGATGGCTTTCTTCTCAGGGAAGGTTTTCACGTACTCGTTCAGTGTCTTTTCCGCTTTGAAGATGTCCCCGATCGACGCGAGCGCGTCCGTCAGTCTCCGGTAGATGCGTTCCGCAGCGCCCTTGTTCCCGGCCGTCAACTGTTGGATGATCATTTCTTCAAGGCCCGTGCGTCCCTCTCTTCCCTTGGTCTTCGCGATGAGTACTGCGCCCATTCCCAGCTGGTTTTCAAAACCCAGAGCGGAAGCATCGGGAAGTCCTTGAAGGACGGACAAGGCCAGGCGGTGGTAACGCACCGCTTCTGACAGGGATTCAGCACCGGCCAGGCGTTCTGCCTGGGTGCGGAGCCGGTTGTGGGCGGCAATCACGGACGTTCTGACGTTCTGGCGGACAAAGCCCGGAGCTCCGAAGATCCGCACGCCTGAGTCCGTATAACGTTTCAATCCGCGCGCCCCTAAAAGAGCGGTGCGGTGGCCGTCGTTCCCGCCGTCCACGGCCAGAGTCCCCGCACCCGAGGCGCGCATAACTTCAAAGAGGAGGGCGTTCCAGCTGTAGGAGGGCGTTCCTGACTTTGCAATCACAAGCGAAGGGCTTCTCGGCTGGCTGATCCACTCACGGGCATCCAGATTCCCGGCGCTGCCGGGCAGTGTGAACATTGACGGGAGCGCGGGCGCTGTGATCAACGCTGCGTCCGCTTCATAGGCGTCAGGGAAGGCGCCGGAGAAAGAGTCCGCGTTAAAAACGTTCAAGTCCCCAGCTCTCGCCACGTCGCGGTCGTCCACTATGTACCCTACATGATCACCGGAGATGCGCGTTTCAAATACCGGCGCGGGCAGAAGCGCGTCCACTTGAGAGAGAATCTGTTCCAAGGGAAGATTGAATGTTCTCCGGTCCGCGACCAAGAACAACGTGGAGGGTTTTTCCGTGCGGGCGGGGAGAATTTCAAGCATCATAGATCGGACGGTTTCTTCCAACGTGCCGGACAACGCCCTGCGATAGAAGCGCCGTTCCGCGGGAGAAAAGAGCCATACGGAAACAGACTCGTCGTCCGCGTAGAGACGGAGGAGGAGACCGCCGCGGGGCAGGTCCGGAATGGTTCTTGGTCGGCCCGTCAGCGAGGCTACAAAGGCGCGGTGTGCCGGCATTTTGGATGCGAATAACGCGCCGGCTTCTGTGAGTTCCAAGGCTGCCTTGTCCCGGGCGGCTGTTACCTTCTCCAATCCCGTATG
>JACPZR010000426.1 GCA_016195395.1 Spirochaetia bacterium | reverse complement strand
TGGCCATTGCTTCAAGAACAACACCGGCCAAACCTCGTCAAGCCGCGCTATGCCCGGGCGGGGCATACGGCAGCATGTTTTGTGTCATAGAGGGCGCCCGGGAACAGAACTACGGCCGTCGGAAGCGCCCCGAAATCGGGCAACCCCACTCCCTTCGTAGAGCACTCCATAGAGGAGAGCAGGCCCCGTCACTCGGGACGGGGCGCATCGCAGATCAGGCGCGTCCTTGCTGGCTCGCAAAATATACGTAGCGGCGGGCACGCATAACGTCGCCAAGCGGTCTGTGTTCAATCAGACCTCCCCATGGATCAAAGGCCGCAGCTTCCACATCCTCGGTCAGCTTCTTGGCTTCCGGGGTATCGAACTTCTGCTGGGGAATGGTGAGCTTGGCCACCGTCAAGAAAGGTGATTCCGTCTCAGACCAACGGCCGGCCGCGTTCTCAATGGGCGTGGTTGCCTCGTCCACAAAGAACTGGAGCTGGAGGTCATGGACCAATGGTCCCTTCTCCAGACGCGCACGCATGTCCGCCGCCCAGTCCTTCTTTGCCCCCGGTGTCGGCTGGCTGGATGCGGGCTCCAATCCCACTTTCACGGCGTAAGGTCCGCAGGAGATGGGCACAGCAGTGTTGAAGCGTTCTGTAGCAAAACCGGAGAACGGTTTGCCAAACATATCAGCGGCGAGCTTTACGCGCTTCAGTCCCTTGAAGAAACCATATTTCTTGATCAAATAGCCGATCAAAGCGCCGTTCCCTTTTGACGCGGCTTTCACCACACCCATGAACTCGTCGCTCTTGGGCGAGCTGAATGCGTCATGGTTAATAAGAAGAAAGTCTTGTGATTTGGCGCTTCCGCTGCCGAGCGCGTTAGGTCCGCTCACGCCGAGTACTTTGATGGCAAAGCCTCGGATGTCCGGAGCGGAGTCAGGCTTGATGTCCAGTCCGCCGTTGGAGAGGCGAATCCAGCAGTCGTACGTGTTCTCTTTGGCAAAGATCCCGTGGCGGGCATGGTTGGGAAGGCCGGAGACAACCTTGAGCTCCGCCCGCATGGCTAAAAGCTGCTTGCGGTGCAGGGTCCGTCCGCGTCCGAATGCCTTGGATTTCAGCCGTTGGATTGCCTTGAAGTCTTCCGCGTATTGTTGGAAACGTTCGGCCTCGTCCGGTGCAATCTCTTCACGCCAATTTGTGCTGGGGGATTTCATGTTTTCTCCTTGGGAAGCAGACAAGAGTTCACTGGCATAAAGTCGATCATTTTTTTAGAATCATTATACGGGAGCACCATGCAGACAACCACCATGCTTTACATCTTTCTCGCAGCGCTCGCGGGAGCCATCATTCCCTTCCAAAGCGGCGTCAACGCACAGCTGGGGAAGAGTCTCGACAGTCCCATTTACGCCACTCTCATGGTTTTCGTTACCGGCACGGTAGGAATCGCCGTCTACATCGTAGCGGGAATGCAGTCGCTCCCTTCCGTGAGCCAGTTTTCGGAGGCGCCTAAGTGGACATATCTCGGCGGAATTCTGGGAGCGGTGTACATCATGCTCGTAGTCGTTTGCGCCCCGCGCATTGGGATCGGCAGCGTCACCATTGCCATTCTTTTGGGTCAGGTAGTGGCCGCTCTTGTCATTGATCAGTTTGGGCTTTTGGGCACACCCGTGCATCCCATCAGCGCCGTCCGGTTCCTTGGCGTCTGCCTCACTGCGGCCGGCGTGATTCTCGTTCAAATGTATTGACAATCAGAAACGGACAGCGTGAAGTTCTAGGCCCCGGGTACGACGTTACCCGCAAGTTCTCCCAGCTGGTTGGACGCATGCACAACGTCTTCCAGCTGCCGGAAGAGCGCCTCTGCCTGACCGGCGACGGTCTGCGCGGATGACGCAATCGACGCAACGCTGGACCCCACTTCCACGTACGACATCTTCTGTTCTCCCACGGCCGTCAGGATATTCTGCGCCTCGGAAAGCAGAGTGGCCAGGGATTCTCTGGCCCGTTCGTTCATTTCTATATCCTGTTCGGTGAGTGACGCTACGTCCGCAATGCGGGCGCCAAGTTCTTTGATGTGCGACACCATGCGATCCTGCTCGTTGATGAACGTCTTGATCCCCGCATGGGCGCTGTCGAGCTCTGTCTTACTCGATGCAAATCGGTCATCGATGGTACGTACATGCTCCACCGTGTTGGCCGCGAGTTTTCCCACTTCCTGGGCAATCACCGCAAAACCGCGGCCGGAGTCGCCGGATCGCGCTGCCTCAATGGCCGCATTGAGAGAAAGGAGATTGATCTTGTCCGACACGTCTTCAATGATCTGCGCCGACTCCCGCATCATCTCAAAGCTCGACGTTGCCCGGCCCACAAGTCCCAGCACCGACCGGATGTGTTCCGTGGAACGACCCACCTGCTGGTCCATACTCTCACGGATCGTGAGAAGCTCACGCATGTGACCGGAAATCTCGCGTACAAGGCGGTCCAGAGACGCCATTTCTCCGCTGGTGTTCTCTCCAAGGCGACGCTGCGTATGAGCCATGGAAAGCACGCTCTCTGCGCTCGCTGTAACCTCTTCCACGGCTGCGGAGATCTCTTCGGCGGTGGTCGCCTGTGTGTGCGCATTCTCGCTGAAAGCGCCCGCGGTCCCTGCCATCGCCTCAGCTGAGTGCGCAAGACCGCGCGCCTGAGTCTCCGCCTTCTCCAGAATTTCCATGATGTGGCCGCTGTAGGCAAGGTTCTTCTCTAACGCACGCATGACCATGCCGCGCGCAGATTCCGCCATATTCAAGAACGCAAAGCATCCCGCGCCCGTGATCACAAGTGTTGCGGAGGAGTCTCCAATGAAGTCGGCGCGCCAGCGGGCGTCGATCCAACCTCTCTGCTCCAGATAGAGTCCCATGATCACCGTCAGCACAAGCTGAACGCCTGTATAAACCATCACCCATCGTTTTGTGGAAATGATGCCCGCTACAACGATGATCGGATACGCATAGTCGATTGTATTGATCTTCAAAGCCAGCGTATCTTCACGAATCGAGAAGAAAGTGGCCCAGATGGCCGCGGTCATGACTGCGAGAATTGTATGCGCTGCGCCCCCCAGAAAGCCGCCACGGAGAAGCCCAAGCGCAAAGAGGCAGATCAGAAAGCCAATCATCGTGCTGATAACGCTGATATCAGTAATGAGGCGCCCCTGCACAAAATGGAAGAGAACAAAGAGCACCGCTGTAATGGGAAGAACCAAGGTGCAGAAGAGTATTACCGAACCGGCCCGCTGCTGCTCGCGGAAGTCCCGGTCGATGTACGGCTTTTTGAAGAAGGCTGTGTAGCGTGCTAACATGCTGTGTATCCACCCTAGGCGGCGCTGTCAGTAGCAAACGGCAGCGTGACCGGGCAAGTAACTTTCAAGGCGCGAGAACTGCCGATGAGGCTCAAAAGAAAACGGACACACCGCCGCGCACGTATACCTCAAACTTGTGGTATGGATGCGCGGAGGCCATCTCGCCAAAACCCAACCCCGTTTGCGTTTTCGCGGAAAAATTGCCCACGTTCGCGAGCGTATTCCCTGCATACGAGCTGTAAGAGCGCTTGTAATCCTCTTTCAAGATTCCCACATGCAGCGAATACCGACAGTAGAAACGCAAAACTCCTTCCAGTGTATGCCGGATCCCTTTGTCCTCGAGCTCTGCAAAGTGGACAGGGAGAAGCACCGATTGAAAAGCCGCCCCCGTTCCCGGAACACCGTTCAGAAGCTGACCGCCCGCCAGCTGGAAATTGCCGGTCCTGTGCAGGAGAGTCATTTTGTATGTAAAACCCAACCATTCGAACAACTGGTAGCGCACGGCCGGTCCAAAGACTGTGCCGGATTCTGTGTATTTGCCCGGGATGCTCCCGCCCTCGCTCCAGCTGGCCAGGTCCGGTTGTGGAGCTGTCGCCCGCGTAAGCGTATAGGATCCCATGCTGATACGTATGTCTTCTATATAGTTCTCTTTGGCCAAAAATCCGCCCAGCTTGATACCTTTGCTTCCAATGGGATGCAGATACATCAGTTCAAAATTGTCCCGGTGCTCCTGGTATCGGATCAACCGCATTCCTTCAAAGACTGCGCTTGTGTAATTGGTATTTCCCGGCTCGGCAAAAGTGATCTTCCCGGGTGAGCTTTTGTCATAACGTTTGTCGATAAAATAGCGGTTCCATCCAAACGTTAGTCTGTCTTTGTACGTGAGCTCTGCCCCCCAGTTGTATGATCCTTCCGTAAGTTGCCTGCCCTTTTCGATCTGCACAGCCGGCTGCGAGGTGCCGTCCTGTGACGCGCGGATGAACGAGTTGGTCTCCCATGCCGGGCCAGCTTCGTTGAGAATTACAGGCGAGATCTTTCCGTACCCCCCACCTAACAGGAAACGCAGTCGGAAGGGTTCGTTGCGTCGCGGGAACCCGGGGTCATCGGCGCCGCCACTCCCCGCGCTCGACGTATTGCGGGTGTCGGCCGTTCCACCCGTGGTGGTATCCCCCTGCTTCGTAGCTTTGGTGTCCGGTTTGGCCGCGTCCGGCTTGCGGGGTTTGTTGTCCGGTTTGGGCGTCTCCTGCTTTACGGGCTTCTTGACCGGCTTAGGCGTCTCCTGCTTTACGGGTTTCTTGTCCGGCTTATTATCTTTGGTTTCCTGCGCGCCAAGCGGAGAAGTATAAACCAGCGCCGCCGCGAAGAATAACGTGAACAGAGCAACGGCGCGGAGCCGGCATGCGTGGATATTGTGGAGCACGGGCGAGAACATCTCAGGGAGCCATCCGGATTTCTACGCGTCTGTTCTTCACTTCCGCCGCCATGGTATCGACAATCTTCTTCTCATCCGCGAATCCTTTGATTTCTACAATCCGCGGCCGGGCCACCTTCTGCTGCGTGACGAGTTGATCGGAGACCGCCTGCGCACGCTGCTGGCTCAGAGCAACGTTCAAGAACTTTGGTCCTGTGGAGTCCGTATGGCCGCCTACCTTGATCCGAATATCAGGGTACGCATTCAAAACACGACCCACACGCCGCAGCACATCCTGCGCCAAAGGAGTGACCAATGATTGACCGTGGGCAAAACTGATATCACCGTCGATGGACACCAGGAGTTCCCTTGTTTTTTTCTTCTCGTCCTTCACCTTCTGGACCGTAACGCCCGTGCTCTTGAAGCCTTCTTCCAACGGGATCATCTTGATTCCGCTGTTCTCAAAATCCTTCTTTATCCCTTCATACATTTTGTCCAGGTAAGCAGCGGTTCCCATCCGCGCAGCCGCGCCCTCCGGCAGCCCGAACTTCTTGTCATCGGAGTTCTCTTCGTAATCGCCCTGGTCCTTCTTGTCCGGGACATTGAAATTCTGGCCGGTATGATCGGAGGGATAGTTGACGGTCTCTTCGTAGCAGGGACACTCTGTAAACGCTGCGACGATCTTGTCCCGTCGCTCCTGGGAGAGACAGGCTGTGAAGGCGCCCGTGCAGAGGACGAGAGCGGCATACGACGGCACCCGTTTCAAGGATGCGAATGTGAAAACCATTACAGCAGTAGACGAAGAATCATACCAAAACACGGCGGCCGCGTATAGATTTTGTGCCGGTCCCTTCGTTAATCATTTCTTAATAATCAGCCAATGATTAGTGCGGACCATCGAAAAGAACGACAGGCCTCCACCATCGGATGACTGCTTCTACCGCGCACACTCCAGGTGGAGGCTCTGGAACATTTTTTCAAACTCAGCACGCACGTCGCTTTCCACCCAGTAGTCTACGGATTTCCCATCCTTCATGGAGAGGACACTGGCATTGTAGTATACCAAGGCCCAGTATTTGTGTGACCCGCACGAAAAATACCTCACGTTAACCGCGCCCTTCAGGGTGAACGGATACCAAGGGTCCACATGAGCGTATATCCGGTCTGTGGGCAGTCCCACATAGGCCCGGATGGACGACGTGATCCCCATGTTGGTTTTACGGGTGTCCGTGAGCGCCGCGATAGTCTTGAAGACGCCCGTATAACGCTTCCAAGCCCGCCCGGAACCATCCTTGACCTCTTCTTCAACCGGCGTGCCGGCGTCAGAAAATTGGAATTCCTTAAGAAAGTCCTGCCAGCTGTATCCGGCCTGCCCTTCATGCGTGGACCATACAATCAGCTTTTGGTCGAGCATGGGCACCATCTTAACCGACTCGTAGTTGAAGTTTTCTGGGTTTCCGTGATCTGCTTTTACGTCTTTCAAGAAGAACCTGGCTCCCCGGCCGTCCACGTCATCAAACACAAAGTAGACCCCCCACCAAGCGTTAGCCAGCTTGCATTTCGGGTTCAGCATATTGGAGTATTCGCCTTTAAAACCGCATCCGGGAGCTGGATCGTAGCTGCCCACCGTATACGTGTTCACGGCTTCAATGTCCACCTCCGCGCTCGACATATCAAAGAGATACTTGGTGAACGGGATGATAAAAGGCGACCTGTACATTCCATCCGCCACGTAGACATAGTTCATGTCGATCCCGTAGGCCTTCAAATCAAGGTTGCGCTCCAGCTTCAAGAACTGGGGCACTAGCACATTGGCAACGACGCAGGCTGTCAATACAACAGGCACGAATATAATAGCAGCAAACTTTATTCTCACATTCCGCTCCGGCGGCCTAGTGACAACTCCCGCGCCCTTGTGTCAACTGCATACGGCTGGAGTTTTGCCCCGCCGCGCTATGGAGCTTTCGCTTTCATTTTTCGTGTGAGAAATGATTTTACTGATTGCGCTGCATCAACACCTTGACGCGACTATCTGATGCTCCGCCACTCGGCTGCTGCAAAAATTACACTGGCTTACGCGGCTTTTGGCGCGGCCTGGATTCTGGGAGGCGACCGCTTGGCGGCGGCCCTGTCCGCCGATTTCACCGCCTTTGCCGAGATCCAGACCTACAAGGGCTTGATCTACGTTGCGGCTTCCGCAGCCCTCGTCTACTGGGTGGCGCACTTTCAGATGACGGCCCGGGACAGACGGGTTGCGGAGCTTGCTGTGCATCAGAGCACGCAGCTTTTCAAGACGGCCTTTCACTCCAATCCGGTCGGGATGAGCATCGTAAAGATATCAGACGGGAGCAATCTCGAGGTCAATGATGCGTTGACCAGCCTGCTCGGCTACAGCCGGGAAGAATGGGAGGCCATGAAAGCGCCTCTTCCCTGGGATAACGTTTCTGTGTTTGAAGAATTCAAACAGCGGCTGCTCCTACACGGACGCGTCGATCGATATGCGGCGTCCATGGTCAGCAAGTCGGGCCCTTTGCGGCTGATGGAGCTCTCCGCTGAACTCATCACACTGCGCGATGAACCCTGCTACTTGAGCGTATGGGTGGATGCCACAGACCGGCTGCGAGCTGAAGTTGCGGCCATAGAGGGAGCGATGCGCTATCACGCCGTGGTAGACAACTCCCCTGACGGTTTCTGCGTGCTGGACAAGACCGGCCGCATATTGGAAGTCAATGATGTTTACGTAGAGAAATCCGGCTACACGCGGGAGGAATTGCTCTCGATGAGCCTGACGGACCTGCAGGTGTCAGACAGTCCGGCAGACGAGGCGCGGCGCCGAGAGAGCGTGCTGTCCGGCGAGACAGACCTTTTCGAAACGGCACACCGAACCAAAGACGGGTCCTCATGGCCGGTACAGGTCAATACTTTCTATTCTCTGGCACACGGTGGTCGATTCCTCGTCTTCCTGCACGATCTCTCCCACAGGAAGAAAGCACAATCCGCC
>JACPZR010000425.1 GCA_016195395.1 Spirochaetia bacterium | reverse complement strand
ACATCCATCCGCAGCGCCCCTTCAAACATCATGTAGTTCAAAAGGTTCCTCGACCGCTCACGATATTGCAGACCCAGGAGATCTTTCTTGGGATTTTCAAGCGGGGGGTTCTGTGTTGCGTAAGACAATCCCTCTCCCACCGCCAGCTGCAGTGGAAAGAGGCCCGGATCAGACCGCAAAACCATCGCGCCGTTGACTTCCATATGACGCATCAGGCCGAAGTGCTTCACGAACTGTCCCTCAGCGCCCACAACGAACCAGCTCGACCGCGGCTCCAGATTCCAGTCGAGGGTCAGCACGGTTATGTACGACTCGCGGTAGTCCGTCTCTCCGCGAAAGAGGATCGACTGAAGGTCTGTGTTTGTGAATGTCCCCGCGTACATGGTGATGTTGTCCGGCTTGGGCGCGGGTGTGAGAGTCTGCCATGCAAGGACGACAGAGAACACAAGCACGCTGCGGTAAATGGTCTTACGATTCATGGGACTCCTCCAGCACGGACTGCAGGGTCCGGGACAGCTCGCTGCCGGAAAAATCGAGGACGCTTCTTATATAACCCCGATAACGTTCACATGCCTTTGCATCGCCGCCGCCGGCACAGCGACTCTGAAAGTCGGCCGGCTCCTGCGGTTTCAAAGCCATCCCGCCGCCCGCCGTTGCAATCAAGCCGGCATACAAAGGAAGAAATGCATAGAGTCCAATCCGGCCCTGGGTGACGAGCGTTGAAGGTTCCCGGCCTGCGCGCTTGGGAAGACGCTGGACCTGAATGACAGCGGGAGCGGACCTGAGTACAAACACGCCGGTTGTGAGCGTGGCCACAGACAAGAACACGGACCGGATCAACTCCGGATGCGACGGCCGTACGTCTAACGTCAAAGCCAGCGCCGGGATATCCCGTCCGTCTTCACACCGTGCACGGGAGGTCTCAAAAACGTACGAGCAAATCTCTTCTTTCAAAACGGGGTCCGATGCCTGGAGAGCCACGGCCCTGAGGCGCGTGCCTTGGCCGCTCGCGCCTTCCCCTGCAGAGGCGCGTGGACCGCGCACGTCGCCCGAGTAGTAAAAGCACCCTGTGAACACCGCAAGCGCCGCGGTCAAAAGTAACTGGAAGAGGCCCCATCGGCCCGGGATCGGTGAACCTTTGTCCTGCATAGTCCCCCCTGCGACGTCGAATAAGCGTCGCTTTTGAATGGCATGTGAACTCAAGCACCCGCTGCGGGCTCTGCGACCCGGAGCCTACTTCAACCTCACAATCGGCGGAAGATAGACATCCGGGGCTTGGAAGCCCAGAAGATATAACACGGTAGCGGCCAGGTTTGCAAGCCCGAACTTTCCCTCAGCGACCTGGTATTTTTCCGATCCTTTTCCCGTGAGGATGAATGGAACAGGGTTCAGCGTGTGGCTTGTCTTTGGGATGTAGACGCCTTTTTCGTCTTTTGTGGCGTTGCCCTTCTTATCGAGCATGATCATCTCATCGCAGTTACCGTGATCCGCCGTAATGAGCACCGTGGCCCCCGCGGCCGCTGCCCCGTCGAGAAGACGCGCAAGCGCCCGGTCCACAGCCTCCACTGCCTGTATGCTTGCGGGAAGGCTGCCTGTGTGACCCACCATATCTCCATTGGCATAGTTGAGCCGCAGGAACTTGAACGTCCCCGTGGATAACGCTTTCAAAACGGCATCCGTGATTTCCGCCGCCTTCATCTCCGGCTTCAAATCAAACGAGATCCTGTCTGACGGAATTTCTTCCCAGACTTCCAGCGTATCAGAAAACTTCTGCGAGTTGTTTCCGTTCCAGAAATACGTGACGTGTCCAAACTTCTGCGTCTCAGAGCAGGCGTACTGTTTGAGGCCCGCGTTCACCAGATATTCGGAGACGGTTTCATCGATGGCGGGGGGCGCAACCAAGTAGTCTTCCGGAAGATTCAAATCCCCGTCGTACTGCATCATGCCGGCGTAGTGAACGGCAACTTCGGGATCCCGTTTGAACGGCTTAAAGTTTTTTTCCGTGAACGCACGCGTTATCTCGATGGCCCGGTCGCCCCGGAAATTGAAAAAGATCACAACGTCATCCGATTTAACGGCTCCCACCGGCCGCCCATTCTCCGTCACGACAAACGGCGGGAGATCCTGATCAATGGCGTCCGGCAGTTCCTGGCGCATGGCGGCAATGGCATCTTTGGCGCTGGCAAAGGCCCTCCCTTCCCCTTTCACGTGAGTTTTCCATCCCAGCTCCACCATGCTCCAGTTGGCCTCATAGCGGTCCATGGTCACTACCTGTCGCCCTCCGCCGGATGCGATCTTCCAACGCCCGCCGGGAGGCTGAAGCTCCGCCAAGGCCTTGTCCAGTTTGTCCACATAGATTCCCGCGCTCGCTTTGGCAACATCGTTCCTTTACTTTCTGGCGGGAACATTCTTTCAAGAGATCGATCAGCTGGTCAATGTGGCTGTGAACGTTACCATCGGACAATAGGCCCAGAAAATGCACGGCGCTGCCTTTCAAAGCAAAGCCGGGTGTCTCTGTTGTCCCGATCAGTTTTTTCCATACCGGACCGGCAAAGAGACTCTTGGTGGCGATGGCCTGGTTTACAAGACTTGCGCCTTGGCTGAAGATGCGGCCGGCGCCCATAGCGTTATGCCCCACCTCACTGTTGCCCATATCCTCGTCAGACGGCATTCCCACCGCCGTACCGTGCGCCTGCAATGTTGTCCGCACCGGCGCGGACTGAAGAAGTCCTTTGATGCACGGAGCTTTGCTCTGATCAAATGCGTTTCCGGGGTATCCTTCCGCCTGTCCTTTAAAAATCGCAACACCGTCAAGGATCACAAAAATGAGCGGTCCTTCGATCCCCGCGGAAAGCCGTTTCAGTGGAGAGAGTTTCTTTGAGTCCGAGCCGTGAGTCATTGGGAGACGATCGCGCAGGGCAAAGCGATGTCAAGGCGTTCGTGCGAAAATATGCCGCTTGTAGCGCAGCGTCAAGCGGCGGACCTTTCTTGAAAGCGACACTTTTTCGTTTGCCCAAAAATGCGCGGACCGAGTGTCCTGACGCATGCCGGAACTATCAGGCGCAGAAGCCAAGCGCATCCTCGACCAACTCAAGAAAGAAATCCAAGCGGGACTCGTAGGCCAAGCGGAATTGGTGGACGGACTTCTCACCTGCCTCTTGGCGGAGGGACACGCATTGATTGAAGGCGTGCCGGGCCTTGCAAAAACGCGCGCTGTCAACCTACTCTCCCGGATGTGCCGCTTGGAATTCAAGCGCCTGCAGTTCACGCCGGACCTCCTCCCTGCGGATGTGGTGGGAACGCGGATCTACAATCATTTGAACGCATCCTTTGAAACAAAAAAGGGCCCCATCTTTGCGAACTTTATCCTTGCAGACGAGATCAACCGCGCTCCAGCCAAAGTCCAGTCGGCCCTGCTCGAGACCATGCAGGAGCGGCAGGTCACGATTGGAGATCAGAGCTTTCAGGTACCGCGGCCCTTCTTTGTTTTTGCGACCATGAAC
>JACPZR010000424.1 GCA_016195395.1 Spirochaetia bacterium | reverse complement strand
TCAAAACCGGCGATTCCCTGGCGTCCGTTGTTGAATATTATTCCGTAAAGATCGATGACGTTATCAAGAACAACCCTGACCTGGCTGACTTAGACCTTGTGCCGCCGGGCTCCAAGATCTTTCTGCCCGACGCAAAGATTCCCATTCCGCCGCCGGTTTGGATGCGTCCCCTCTGGGGTGTCTTCACGTCAGGGTACGGCATGAGACCGCACCCCATGTTCGCGGGCCAGTGGCAGATGCACGCTGGTTTGGATCTCGCAGCATATTATGCAAACGTTGCCGCGTCGCGGAACGGCCAGGTCAGTTTCGCGGGCTACTTGGGATCGTATGGAAACGCTATTGTCATAGAGCATGAAGCAGGATTCAAAACCTTGTACGCGCACCTTTCGAAGGTGTACGTAAAGGCCGGACAGTTTGTCACCGCCGGTTCCATCATCGGCGTGTCAGGGAACACGGGATTCAGCACTGGTCCGCACCTTCACTTTGAAATCATTAAGAACGGCGTTGCGGTCAACCCGCAGGCATTTCTCAGGTAGCGCCCGCCCTGCCGACGCAGCAGCGATCATCGAATTCAATGTGAATGTTGCCAACGCACCATACAGGAGATGTGCATCGATTCGTTTTTTTGTTGACACAATTCAACCAGGCAAACTTACTTGTTTTGCCCTCAAGGAACTCTGTTCTTCATAAGGGCCTTCGGGTATCAGCCGAATGAAGCCATCCTTGTAGTCACTGTTTAATGCACTGAAACAGCGATGTGCCCCAACAACACGGTGTCAAGAGCCGGCCTCATTAACCAGCTCACCAACCGAAACCAAGAAATCCAACAAAACCCACCCATTTAAGATAATCAGGAGATTTGCATGCCCCTCAGAAGAGGTTCACGTGAACGTTCACGCAGACAACCATCCATCCGCGATACGATGACAGACGATCCCTACATGGGTCAAGAGTCCAGCTACTCAGAAGGCGCAGACGGCGCCGCATCAGACGGCGAAGCCGGCATTGAAGAAAGCGAAAACGGCCGTCACCGGCGTCATCCAAAACCAGCAGCGTATACGGGCCCCATCCCTGATCCCATCGATCTCACTGAACTGAAACGCAAGCCCATTGAAGAGTTGATGGAGCTGGCCGAGAAGATGGGTGTTGAAAACAACACGGGCCAGCGCAAGCAGAACCTGATCTTTGCTCTTCTACAGCAACAGGCAGCGCGTAACGGACAGGTCTCGGCCTCCGGAACGCTGGAACGCCTTCAGGAAGGCTACGGCTTTCTTCGAAGCGCGGACTACAGTTATCTCCCCGGTCCCGACGATATCTACGTCTCTCCCTAGCAGATCAGACTGTTTGGACTGCGCACCGGCGACACCATCACCGGACAGATCCGCCCGCCCAAAGAGTCGGAGCGGTTCTTTGCGATGCTCCGCGTTGACACCGTCAACGGAGAGACACCCGAACAGGCACACCGACGCATTCTTTTCGACAACCTGACTCCGCTCTACCCGCAGGAACGACTGCGCATGGAATGGCATCCCACGCAGCTGGACACCCGCATCATCGATCTTATGTGCCCCATCGGCAAAGGCCAGCGCGGTCTCATTGTGGCGCCTCCGCGGACCGGTAAAACGATCCTCATGCAGAACATTGCCAATGCCATTACCGCCAACCATCCGGAAGTAACGTTGATTGTCCTTCTGATCGACGAACGTCCTGAAGAAGTAACAGATATGGCGCGGAACGTGAAGGGCGAAGTGGTCAGTTCAACATTTGACGAACCTGCTTCCCGCCACGTCCAAGTGGCGGAGATGGTGATTGAAAAAGCCAAGCGTCAGGTGGAGCACGGCCGTGATGTTGTGATCCTTCTGGACTCGATCACACGTCTGGCCCGCGCGTACAATCAGGTGGTTCCCACATCCGGCAAGATTCTCTCCGGCGGCGTGGACTCCAATGCTCTTCATAAACCCAAACGCTTCTTTGGCGCGGCCAAGGAACTGCTCTTGGACAGCGGCGTGCTGAACAAGGTGTTTGTTCTCCGTAAGGTGCTCTCCCCTATGGGCACCACGGAGGCAATGGAACTTCTGGTGGAAAAAATGCGCGCCACCAAAACCAACGAGGACTTTTTGGGCAGTATGAACGTCCCGTCGCTCTGACGGGTAACGTTCACACCTCTGTCCCGGATTTCAAAGAGAGGCGGATCACGTCCGTGATTCCCGCCTCCTCTAGAAACAAGTGGTCATGCGTGGCCACAATTACTGTAGCCGGCATGTTGCTCACGATCTCCACCACTTCCCGGCGCGCTTCCTCGTCCAGATCGTTCGTGGGCTCATCGAGGACCAGAGTCGCTGCCCCGCCTAAAAGGGCAAAGGCAATAGACAAGCGCATTCTTTCGCCGCCGCTTGCGCGCGACAGAGGTAGAAATACGCGCTCGGCCTGAAAGCCGATCCCTGCAAGGATCGTCCGCGCCCGGCCCTCCCGCATCTGCTCCAAGCCCATTATGAGTTCCAGCGGCGTCTGCACCGTATCGAGAATACTCAAGCGCTGATCCAGAAGCACAACACGTCCAACCGTGATTCGGCCGTGGTCCACGCCAGACAGCCCCGCAAGCATCCGAAAGAGAGTGCTTTTCCCGGCTCCATTGGGACCGGTCACGGCGAGCCTCCCCCCGCCCGCAACCGTGAACGAAAGGTCGCGGTCCCAGAGCCAATGGCCGTGCACATGTCGATTGAGGCCGGAAACATACACGGCGCCTCCCGGCCGTTTGTCTTCAGGTAGAGCCAGCTTGAACGCCACGCCGCGGGGAAGCGCAGCATCGCGCGCCCGTTTCTCCGACTCAATGTTCTTCTGCACGATGCGCTGATGCACACGCTGGAAGCGCGCCTCTGTCCGATCTGCCCGGTTTCTCTGGAAATTGACCAGGGCTTTTGGATTTCTCTGCGTCTTGTTCTCCCGTTCCGCCTGGTTTCTTCTTTTCCTCTGCGATGCCAGGTTTTTGTGAAGCTCCCTGCGTGCGCTCTTAACCAGACCCTGCGCGCGGACCGCGTCGCCGGCCCTCGCAGCCGCCTCCCGCCCCCGCTGCTCTACGTAGAGATCATACCCTCCCCCGTAGTCCCAGAGCTTCCCGGCCTCCAGATGCAGAATCCGGTCGGCGATGGCAAGGAGCCGCACGTCATGCGTCACAACCAGCATGGGCCCGCAGTGAGCCCGGATACAACGGTGGAGGAACACAAAGGCTTCCGCATCCAGATGGTTGCTCGGTTCATCGAGCAGGAGGAGAGAACCGCCGGCCGCCTCGTGAAAGAGCGATGTCAAGGCCTGACGCTGCACCTGACCGGGACTCATACCAAATGTCTCCGACAGAATGCGTGCGTCGCACTGGGGAAGAAAGCCCGCTCCGGGCGGGAAGGCGCCATGCCTCCCGCCGGTTCTCTCGGCGATCAGCGTGAGTAACGTTGTTTTTCCGGAGCCGTTGGGACCGGTGATACAGACAACCTGACCGGCAGAGACGGACACGGAAAGGTCTGTGAATACGCCGCTGGGCGCGGCCAAGCCTGAAAAATGAAACATAGGGAACCTCTCGAAGTGGGACGGAACAGTTGATGAGAGGTTAGAGACGCATAAGAGGCTGAAACCAGCCGCGTCCAGTGTACGCGGCTGTCATCGTTTTTGTCAAGCGGATTTGGACGGTCCCCTGCCCGCTTCCAGCGCCGGGCCTTGCGGATCAGTTGTCGTCGTAGACGCTGCCCGTGTACTGGGAGATCGCCTCGCGGCGCTGCTCCGCCATGTCCTTGTGGAACCATAACGTCTGGATGGTTCCCGATTTCTTGGGCGAGCTGATCCGGACCTCCCAAAGACACTCGTTCACCGCGTACTTCATGGCATCGATCGAGCTTTCTCCAAGGCCTTTGTTCCGCTTCTTGCGGATCAAGCGGCCGCCGCTTTTTTCAAGCGACTTCACAATGCGTTCATACTCCGCGTCGTCGATGCAGAAGAGTATCTGCTTGTGTTTCTTTGCGTCCTCCACCTCCACTTCATAGAGCGGGGCAGTGGTGATGTTCACGACTCCCAAAGAAAACAGTTCCGGCCAGTATTCATAAAAGAAGGAAAGAAGGAGGCTCCGTATCGCGTAGCCGTCAAAGTCGGCGTCCGTTATGATCGAGACCTTCTGGTAGTTCAGTTCTTTTGCGGATTTCACATGGCCTTTCATAGGGAGGCCCAGGATGGCCACAATGTTCTTGATCTCCTCGTTCGCGAGAGCCTTGGCAAGCGACATGTCCTTGACGTTCATGGGCTTGCCGCGCAGCGGAAAGAGACCGTGAAGCTTGGGGTTGCGGGCCGGCCGGAGACCCGCAATCGCCGAATCCCCTTCCGCAAGGAAGAGTAGTTTTTCGCCGTCTTCCGCGTTACCCGTAGCCGAAATCAATTTGGGGATCTGGTCACGCCGGGCTTTCCGGAGGCCCTTCTCAGCATCCTCCAAGGCCTTCAACTGTGTGCGTCGCTCCATCTGGAGTTTGACCTCATCCATGAGGCCCGTCTTCTTCAATAGCTTGTCCAAGCTCTCGTCAACCGCCGTGCGCATCTCTTCATTGAGATCGTTGATCAGGTAGGACTTGTCCTGTGATTTGAAACGCGGATTCAACACGCGCAGATCCACGTACATGTGAAAACAGTTCCGGACGTCGTTTCTGGTAGACGTTGTCTTGAGCTTCTTCTCAAGAGCGGCGATGGCGGGCTTCTTTCTGACCTCATCGCAGATGCGGTTTTCCAAGTACTCGATGGGCGAACCGCCCAAGGGGGCATGGTTGGAGTTCACCCATGTAAGCGTTTTGTTCTGGCCGATGACCACAAAAGCGTTGAGATCAATTTGTGAAGCAGCCTTGGGATTCTTGTACGCGAGACGGTAATACGGAACGTCCGATTCCGCAAAGATTTCTTCCAGGCCCTTTTTGAACAGGAAGGTCTCGGCCTTCTTCTTGTGATGAAAAATGACCGTCAATCCAGGATTGGTCATTGCCAGATCCTGGAGATACTGCCGGAAGAGCTTCAGCCCGAACTCCACAGAGAGCTTGTTGAAGTAACGCGGGTTTAGCCGGAACTCCACTGTCAAACCGTGATTCGTTACCGCTGCTTTCCGCGTCTTGGCCGTCATGAGATTCTTGGTCATGAGAGCAACGCACTTAGCTTTCTGCGCATCCGTCAGATGCGGAGCGCCGTCCACATTGCCATGCTCGTCAAAATAGAGAGAGATCTCCTCAGCGTGCTCCGCCGAGAGGCCAAAGGTTTTCAGCAGACGTCGGAAGTCCTCTTCCACAGTAAACACACGGGTGTACTCTACGCCGTTATTGGAGCTGACCGCTTTGAAAAACTCGGAGACCATACGTACGAGCGAAATCCCCACGCCGTTCTGGCCGGCTACGTGGTCGCTTTGCGCAAGGTCGTCGAAGTTTTCACCGTACATCAGATGCATGAACACACCTTCAGTGTTGGCGGCCGGAATCCCGCGCCCGTTGTCCTTCACGGTTACGGTCTTTCTGTCGTCTGACAAAGACACTTCAAGGAGGTTCATCTTGTCGCGCGGCTTCAGCTTTGGGTCGCTCTGATTTTTGCGGTACTCATCAATACAGTTCATACACGCTTCATCGAGACATTTCCACACCGCGGGAATGATCTCCATTTCTTCGTGCTCAATGACGTAGCCCGACTTCTGCTTCACAAAGAAGTGCTGCGATACCGATGCGAGCGAGTTCTGGCCCAGCCACATCCCCGTGCGGAGACGCACGTGCTCCACATGCGAAAGCTTCCGGAACTTGCGATCTTTGGCGCCTGCCTCGGCGGGGCCCTTACCTGCCGCCACGGCGTTCTTACCTCCGGTGGGCGCGCTCTTTCCACTTACCGCGGACTCCTTACCGCCGACGGACGCGCTCTTGCCGCCGACCGCCGTGGCCTTACCCACCGCCGCCTTACTGCTTACGGCTTTCTCCTTACCGCTTACAGCGGCCTTCTTACTTCCGCCGCCTTTCGCCTTGGTCGCCGACGTGTGCGCCGCTGGTTTCTTTGGTGCTGTCTTTTTAGCTTTTTTTCCCATATCCGTTGCCTGTCAGGAATCCCATTTACGCGCCAGTTCTGTCACTTCGTCGATCATGAAACTGGTGAGGTCTTTGTCGTGTTTGACGAGGGTCTGAAAATACTTCAGATTTTTTTTGGCTTCAACAATCGCTTCCTGGCACTTGCGTACCTCTTCCAACGTCATGCGGTACACTGGAAGACCAGCCAGCCATTCAAAGTGCTTGAACTTGTTCTCTTTCAACTGCTTTTCAAACTCTGATTTGGACTTGATCTTTGTGACTTTGCGGTTCCACTCTTCCTGGATGAAACGGATGAGTTCCGAATTCTGGCTGATCTTTTCCTGCTCCAGAAGCGACAACCGCTTGAACCGTCGGACCAGGTGCTTCTTGCGGAACTTGCAGAAGCGGGCGATGATGTCTTCCGGTCCGTGGTATTCAAGGGACCCCTCGGACGTGATGACGTTATAACAGAGCGATTCGTTGTTTACCCGGGCAAATACCTGTTTAAGGTTGGCGTCGGTGGGACTGAAGCCCCGCTTGAAATCCAACTGGATCTTGAATACGTCGGTTGAGAAGTCCGTGTAATCGTTCAGAG
>JACPZR010000451.1 GCA_016195395.1 Spirochaetia bacterium | reverse complement strand
CGTCGCTTGGAGCAGAGTGCCAAAGAAGGCGGACCCAAATTCCGGTTTGCTGCCGTCAGCGCAGACACAAAAGAAGAGACCATCAATTCAGTGCTCAACCGTTTTGCTCCCATCGGACGCCGCGTCAAGAACCCGAACCCGGCGCAGGAACTGGACGTGCTGATTTCCACGGACATGCTTTCAGAAGGTGTAAACCTCCAGGATGCCGACCTCTTGATCAATTTCGATCTTCCATGGAATCCCATGCGGATTGTCCAGCGCGTGGGTCGGGTCAATCGGATTGGTAGCGATAACGTTGTCCGTGTTCTGAACTTTGTACCGGACGAAGTGCTGGAGCAGTTCTTGAACCTGGTTCAAATTCTCTCCTCCAAGATTGCGCAGGTGACCGCGCTTCTTGGGAAGGAAATGGCTATCCTATCCAGTGACGATGAGGAGATAGAGGCCCGCGATATTGGCGAATCGATCCGCAAAGTGCAGGCGTCCAAGTCCGTTTCTGACATTGAACTTTTGGCCCGGAAGAGCACGCTCTTCTCCGCTTTTGAAGGGGAAACGCCGGAAGATTTTTTCCGCATGGAGCTCTTTGTGGCTTCCAAGCGGGCGCATGTGAGACCTTCGGACTTTTTGAACGCTCCGGCGGACGATGGGAAGACGCACTATTATTGCGCCGTCTCATCGGAACCCAAGGCCGCGTATCGCCTCTACGAAATCTATGGAAAGCGAGACCACCAGCACGACAGACTGGCACGCTTCTGGCTCTGCGCTGGTACGACTGGGGCGGCCACTGCAAGCGACAACCACCCGACAGAGTTTCTCAGGGTTGACCCGGCCAAAGAGGGTGGATTCAACGCAGCGGACTTCAAGAATGCCGACGCCGTCCGTAAGATGGAAGAAGAAATTAACAAAGCGTTTGAGCAGAGAGTGGAAGAGCGGCGCGACATGAACTCGCCCCGGAATCTTGCACGGCGCGCGCAACAGATTGGCGGGCGGCAGAAAACATTGGCAACGCAGATCGATACATTGATCAAACAAGGCGGAATGGGCGATTCCTTTGTAGAAACCGCCGCCAAGCAGCGGCCGGACGCGGAACGTCTGATGGGCGACCTTCTGAATGTCATGGAGTCCCACGAGCTGGCGGCCAGACACCTTTCGCAGCTTGCACGCGCGCTTGCGGACAAGTCGATCGATCCGTCGCGGTCTGAGGTCTCACCGGCACAGTTCCGTGATTTGGCAGGCGTGCTTTTCGATTTCTACGATTCTGTGGTTCTGAAAGACGCGGCGTTGCGCGGACATCTGTATACGCGGTCTGAGATCGACGGACGCGCCGTGGCCACCATCTATCTGTGAGGGACCATGCCCAACGCCAAAGACGTAAAGAAAAGGTTCCTCGAAGTCAAATCGTTTGCGGATGTGCGTGATTTCTTTGTGTATCTGGACGGTGAGTTCCGCCCGCACGCCACGGAAGACGAACAGGGCCTTGAAATTGACCTCACCGACGCAGACTACATGGAGGTCTACGTCTACACAGACCGTGCGGAAATCGAAAAACGCGCGCGGCGCGGCACGGCCCTGCGGTTCTGCCAGCTCGCCATCTCTTCCGACTTTGAAGACTGGACCTTCACCAGGCACGGCGTAGAAGGGAAAGTAAAACTTCTTAAGTATCGCATCCAGAAGAAGACGGTGCGCGAGGCGGAAAGCCCGGTGTCCATGCAGCGTCTGGCAAAACTGGGCGCGGGGAAACTCTCCGCCTTTGAGGACCTCTTTGAACGCAAAGACATCTCCGGCAAATTCTACGCGGAGTACGCAAAGAAACGGGTCCAGCTCATCAAGCAGATATCAGGGATTGACGATGAAGCGGACAGCCGATGGTTTGCGCAGGTTCTTTTGGACCGGATCATTTTTCTGTACTTTCTTCAGAAAAAGGGGATTCTCGCGGGCGATGAACGTTATCTGATCCACAAACTCCAGGAGCACGTAAAGGCAGCGGGCAAAAAGGGGCCCAGCTACTACAAAGGATTCCTCACCCGGCTCTTCTTTGAGACGCTCTGTACCAAACCGGCGGATCGATCCGCGGAACTCACGGCGCTCACGGGCACGAACCTCCCCTACTTGAACGGCGGTCTCTTTCTCAAGCACGACCTGGAAGAGACCTACCCGAACATTGACGTGGACAACCGCGCCCTGTCAGAGGTGTTTCTCTTTCTGGAAACATGGATGTGGAACGTCAGCGAACGTTCGGAAACGGACGAGGACGCCATTGACCCGTATATACTTGGGTATATATTTGAGAAATCCTTGGGGGAGAACAAATCGCAGGGTGTGTATTATACACCGCCGTTTCTCTCCGAATTTCTGGCCCGGGAAACGATCGAAGCGCACCTGCTGCGGCATGCAAACCAGGCCACGGCGTCCGCCCCATACCCGTCGCTTCCGGACTTTCTGGCTAAAGCACATGAAAACGATCTGGTGCTGCTCTATGAGCATTTGCGGAGCATGACAGTGTGCGACCCGGCCTGCGGCTCCGGGCAGTTTTTGGTGCAGGCCCTGCATGAGATCGGGCGGATTCATGAGTCGCTTCTCTCCCGTGCGCGCACGGAAAACATGGATCAGCTCTTGCGCCACATCCAGAAGGACTACGCGATCGACGGCGAGTACGTCTACGGAATGCGTCGCTTCATTGTGGCCCGCAACCTGTACGGCGTGGACCTTCTGTCAGAGTCCGTTGAGATCACAAAACTCCGCCTTTTCATTGGCATGGTGGAGGGGCTTGAAAAAGACATCCGCGAGCCGCTGCCGAACATCGACTTCAACATCCGCGCGGGCAATTCCCTGATGGGCTTCCGCGAGATGCCTTCTGTTGTGCGCGATTCCAAAGAAGGGACGGGCGCGCAGTT
>JACPZR010000450.1 GCA_016195395.1 Spirochaetia bacterium | reverse complement strand
TTGCCAACGTTTCTGACGCGGACGGGAAGCTGATCAAGTACTCCACAAAGAACCGCGCCGCCTGGCTGGACGGACTGGGGATCAAGGTAAGCGGCGTGGCTCTCGCCAAAAGAAAGAAACGCCGCTGAACCACTCCGCGTCTGATTACTGCTGTTCCCGTTCTGCTTTTTCGAATGCCATGCGACGCGCAAAAGCCTGCGCGGCCTCCTCGCTGCCTAGATAACGGCGGCGTATCTCCAAAAGACCTCTCTCGATATCCACGGCGGAGAAATTGGCATGCGCTTCTGTGAATTTCGTCTCCTCTCTGCGGAGCGCGTCCTCAGTCTCCGCTTCTCTGGCAAGCTCCGCGTCGTTCCGGGCCATCCGGTCGGCGCCGTCTTTCCCAAAATACCCTGCCCGCAGGTTGTAGAGCATGCTGGCGCGTTCTCCGGATACGGCCTGATTCAGGTCCCATTCCCGTAAGAGTATTTCGATGCTGTACTTGTCGTATTTGGGCTGCATCTCATCGAGGGCTGCAAAATACTCTCCAAAATACTGCCGCCGCATGCTGTCGTATGCCTTAACCCGCGCATCCCCACGCTGGCCGGCGCTGTCCTTCAGGAAGTCGTTGAATGCGAAGTCGAACTGAACTTTTGCTTCTTCAACGCCAAAGATCAACTTCTCGGCATCGGCGCCCATACTCTGCCGGCGCCGTTCCAACATGGCTTGATAACGTTCGCGGAGATCTGCGGCGGAAGGGAGCGGCGCATCGCGGACGGCGGCTTCGTATGCAAGAAATCGGTCAAAGAGCTCCTTGAGCTTCTGATTCGCGGGAGGCGCGAACTTCTTGTCGAAATACGTGCGGATCATGTTGTTGCATCCGTCATATTCCAAGCCCCGCGGACACATACGTCGCATGTGCCAGAACTCCCAGACCAGGTTCAGCCGACCCTCCTTCACCTGCTTCATCAGCTCGGGGTAGGCAACGTCCTCCTTGTCGAAAATGCCGAAGACCTCCTCAACATCATTCTGGGCCTCATCCAATGGCCTGCCCCAGGCTTCAAATTCCGAATCGGGCATGTGTGCCCTACCCGCTCCATTGCGCATCAGCAGAACGACGGCAATGCCAAGCGTTAGGATTATCCCTCCGCCTGCGATAAGCAGTTTTGTGTTCTTCATGCGGATTCTCCTGTGCGATAAAGCAAAAGAGCGCGAGCGGCGGCCTCGCGCTCTCAAGGCGGGCTATTGGTGGTTCATGGCGTTGGTCGCCATTTTCAGAAAATACCCGTTCGCGTCGTAGTAGTTCTGGCCGTAGTAGAGATTGTTGACTGCCTCTAAGTGGTCAACGCCTGTAGTGAGAAGTCCATACGACGGGCCGCCCATCCACGTTCCCCACTTCATAGAATCCGTGCTCACGATTCCGTCGTTGACGGTCGTTTGGCCGTAAACAGGGTCCCCTACAACCATGATCCCCACCGTCAGGCTCATCACCGGATGCTGTATAAGATCATACACCATGTGTGATCCGTACGAATAGTAGTTCACACCTGAATGGTTGGGCGTGGCGGTATTGAACGATTTCTGGCCCGACACTGTCAAGGATCGGAGAGCGTTATATACGTTGGTGCTTGTCTGCCCGTAGACAACCTTCACAACCGCGCTTACAATCGCGCTCACATACGGTTTGGCCCAGCCTGGAATTACGGCCAGCGTAATATCGGCCACGGGAGATCCCAAATGCGGCGTATTGATGGTTGTAACTGTGCGCACCTTGCCGTACATTGCAAGATTGGCCACCATGTAACGCGCGTCCAGTCCACCCTGGGAGTGGCCCATAACGTTGACTTTTGTATATCCGTGAGCCGCCATCCAATTCGTGGTGGCTGTTTTGAGCTGCGCCGCCCGGTTCGACGTGCCGTTCACGGCCGTAACGGTGGGTGTCAGCACCGCAACTCCCTGCGAGCGCAGGTAGGCATCTTCACCGCCCCAGTACTGCACGATTCCCGTGCCGCTTCCCCATCCAAAAAGGCCGTGCGCGAGCACAATAGGGTAGCTCTTGCTCAAAGTGCCGGCAAATGCGTTTGTTCCGCAGAACAGCGCAACCACACTCAAAAGTTTCACATATCTCAACATCTTGTTTCCTCTTCCTTGTATTATCTATCTGTGTGTTTGATTTTCTTGTATGAGCTCATTACTTTTCAGCCGCTGTTCTTTCCCCAGTCGCGTGCATACTGCTCCAGCTGTTTCAGCTTTGCCTCTTTGTCCGCGCCTTCATACTCTCTTGTAGAAAAGTCTTCCACGTTATACGAACTCTTGGTTACGAAATCGCGTCCGGGTGGAGGAATCCACTCGTCCAATGGCTCCGTATTGGTTGGCGGCATCTCGCCCCGGGCAAGCATGGCATCGAGCCGGCGAGGATCGAATGGAAGATTCATTCTGCGGCCCCGCAGATTCTGGAGCACAAACCGGCCGCTCCCAAACCCACGGTCATGAAAAATGATCCCAAAAAAACGGAGAGGAACCACCTGCGGCCCTGCTT
>JACPZR010000449.1 GCA_016195395.1 Spirochaetia bacterium | reverse complement strand
GTGACGCTTTTCCCGGTGGGCTTTGTCGGACCGGCTGAGGATTATCTATCGTTCCATTCGTGGGACCGCGTCGCGTGAACGAAAAATGACGAAATTCTGCGTGGGCAGAAAATCGAATAGCGCATCTTCCACGAAACCTGCGCTGTTCATTCACTCAAGAGCAAGGACATGGGCGTTGCGTGCTTCTTCCGCACGAAGAGCCCCAACAACCCCGGCACATTATCGCCATGATCGATCACGGCGATCCGCAATCGGTTACCTTGGTGTGCTCTCATCGTTGAGAAATATTGGATGCGATCGTCGATGTGGTGATATGTGTTACAGGTGAAGACTAAGTC
Organism: Spirochaetia bacterium; assembly: GCA_016195395.1. Next base: position 2,771 of record JACPZR010000449.1, on the reverse strand, counting down.
GACCGAGCGCGGATCAAGGCCCGGGTCGTTCACGGTTCCGAGAATATCTGAAATACTTGTGGTGCATGTCGTGGTGCGTCGTAGTAGTAATCCAACGGGTCAAAGGACTTGTGATGAACCACTTGGGCCAGAACTCAAACCCGGAATGTCCAAGGACATTGCGAACGATCATCCAAAGTAGGAATACTGTGAGCGCTACCGGATGCGCCGGCACCAGAAAAACCGCGATCAGAAAGAATCCGGCTTCGACCATGGCTTCCAGCGGGGCAAAAGCATAGGCGGCCAGCGGAGTCGGGGCCACCGAGAGGTGATGCACTTTGTGAAATGCTCCGTACAAGGGCTTTGTGTGCATCAGGCGGTGAGTCCAATAGAAATACGCGTCGTGAAGGACAATCAGCATCGCGATGCTCGCAAAGAAATACACCCACCCATATTGAGAAAAATCGGTGTAGATCGCGGTGAAGCCGGCGCGCTTGAAAAGGAAGATCGCTAGTCCATGCAGCGAAAAAATGATCACCGTGGACATCGAATAGATGAATTCTCTGCGCGGTTGCTTCGCGGAGGCGTGTGTGGCCTGGAGTTTTTTGTGCCGCCAAACACGCTCACCTGCACGCAGAATGAGGAATAGTCCAACCGCCGGTATGAAGTAGCGCAGAAAGTCGACCATTATTATGGCTGAATAGACCTCCGCAAGTTCTGTCAGTTTCATATGCTCTCCTTGTGCATCCAGCACATGGAGAATCATAGGGGAAAGTCGGGCCGCACGCTATGCGGAATCGAAATGGCCTGATCCGTTCTGAAAACGATCAGGAAAAACACATCTTGAGTTCAGGATGACGCGCCGAGTGATTCCTGACGATAGACCGTAGGCGGCTTTCCCACCTGTTTCTTGAAAGCACGATTGAACGGGGCGAGCGACCCGTATCCCAAATCCATTGCGATCCGAATCACGGGGATCTCCTTTTTGGCCGGATCATCGAGAATTTCGCACGCCTCGGCAATACGGTATCGGTTGAGATATTCACTGAAGTTGCGGTGCCCAAGAGCACCGTTGATCGCTCTGCGTATCTTGTATTCCTGTTCACCCAGGTGTGAAGCGAGTCGACGGATCGTCAGGTTCTCCTGCCTGTAGAAGCGCTCTTTTTCCATCAGTTCCGTCAGCTTCCCAAGAATGACAGTGGCCTCTGAAGAGGCGGGCGCCCGCGCTGCACCTTTCGCAGAATGAAACACCCAGAGATCATCGCGCAAAGCGAGCATTCGCACGGCAAAGAAGAAGACGATGATGGCCATAGCGAGTGTGTGGAGAGCATCGAGGAAAGCCGGTGCCTTCTGGTCCCGCAACATAGCTTCCGTAACCACTACAATGACGGTGTAGGTTCCCGTCACAGCAAGGAAGGCCACACGGAATTTCCGCCGGTCTTCAACGAGGTCATCAGACCCGCCCGAGTATGCCAGCACGACAGCTGACAAAATGAACCCCAGCGAAAGAAGCGTCCGTACAAGGTCCAAAAGGAAATCGAGGCCTGATCCCGGTGTGTTCCCGGACCCATCCAGTGTCCACAGCAGGCGGACATAACCCATCACGTTGATGGTGACAAGAATCACCCAATAGATCGGCCGGAACCTAAATTGATCAGAAAAGAGAACGCGGCTGAAAAGGAAAAAGAGGACCGGCACACTGATACATCCGGCGTAGAGCGGCAAAAACAGCGGCGTGGCAGCGCCTTCCTTGTGGACAGTCGCGCAGAACATGTAGCAGGCGATGCTGACCGCAAAGGCGGCACTCACCAGATGCCCGGAATTGCGGTGTGGATGAAGAATCAGGATCACTGCTTGGAGGCAAAGCACGCCGGCGCACATTGCTTTTGTTACAAGGAGTACGGAGTCAAGGTTCAAAGGCACGTGACTGTTAGGCTGCGAGGGTCCGAAACTTCAAACGAATTTTGTTAGGGCGGCTTCTGTCCTATCCAGCCGTAGTGGTGAGGGGGCAGATCGACCATTCCGCCTGCCACTGCAAAACCCGCGGCCGATACCCATTCGCGCATCGCTTCCGGATGGGGTCGGATATCCATTGTCGGGCCCCTTGGAGTGTTGGGATCATAATTCCAATGGATGGATCCCACGAGTCCCCCGGACTTCAGAACTCGAAAAGACTGCAGGAGCAGTTCGATCGGTTTATCGTGGTGCAGGATATTGAAAAGCATCACGTAGTCCACCGATCCGTCTGCGAGGCCGAACCCTTCCGTGATGACGTCCCGCAGCGCCACTTCGACGTTCGACAGCGCTTCGTTCATGGCTCGCAAGGCGGTCGCTTCAATCATGGCGGGTTCAATGTCAAAACCATAGAGAGTGCCAGATATACGCGCTGCAGCCGGGATGGTGAATGTGCCGTGGCCGCAGCCGACCTCAACGAGGCTGGAAATGCGCCCATCGACGCGCATCCGGTCGAGTATGCAGGGAACATCAAAAAGGGTCTCCCAGTAGGCCGCATCCGGCATTCCGCTGTCCCGCACTTTCATGAATCCAAAAAATGCTGGACGGGAAACCCGTCAAGAGTATATTCAAGCGTATATTTGAATATATGAATGCAAAAGAATTCAAGACCATTGTCTACGCAGGCCTTGCGCAGGCAGCCAAAACGCTGGGCGACCCAAGAAGATTGGAGATCCTCGATATGCTCTTGCAGGCGCCAAAATCTGTGGAGCAGCTCGCTTCAGAAACACACATGAGCGTGGCGGCGGCGTCGCATCATTTACAGCTTCTGAAGCAGG
>JACPZR010000448.1 GCA_016195395.1 Spirochaetia bacterium | reverse complement strand
TCCGTATGCGAAACCGTCAAAACGACAGGCTCCTTCTTGAAATCCTCGGGGTTGAGCATGCCCTGGCCTTTGCCGGGCAGCGGCAGAGTAAGCTTTCCGGACATAAAGTATCCCTGACATTCCCACAGCGGCGTCTTCGACGTTAGTCGCTTAAAAAATCCGGGCCGGGGTGTAGAGATCGATAGCTTCAGCTGAAAGCCGGGATCAAGCTTCCACTCACGGAGCGGCCAGAGTTCGTAGGTGAAACCCTGCGCCCATTTGCTCGTCTGAAAATACCCGTAGGAAATCTCATCGAGAGCCAGCGGCTGTGTATACTTTACGACGATCGTATTTGCGCCGGCTTGAAACGCGCCGTTGAATTTGATGGAATAGAGAGGCTGCTCCGGCTCATCAGCGTTTCCCGTATGCGGACAGAACCTGCAGGCGTGGAAGACTCCAAAGCGCATCGCTTCATCACGCGTAAATGTGAGCCTGACCACGTTGGGAACCGCCGGTTTCCCGTTCACGTTCATCGAGATTCCAGCGGCGGACGGACCAATGAATTCCAAGCCTGCGTCAAGGGCGCCCTCAGACCGGACATGATACACGGCCGTCACACGGCATGCGGCGCTTTGCAGCTTTGCGGCATTGGCGTCGCCCAAGTACAGAGAATCACAGGCAAACTCCAGGGTCTCGCCAAGCACCGTAAGATTTGCGGCCTTCGCAATGATGGCGAAAGATGGGTACGGCGAAATGTGCCACGGAGCGCGCAGGTTCGCGAGAGCAAGCCCCGGCAAGAGGATCAGCAGACTGCCTAGAAAATAGAGCGCACGCTTCAACATGCCGACGTTCTCCTCCACACAAGGGCGGCGTCCAGCGTTTTTGGGAACGTACACGACTGCGCGCGTTTCCATACAACGTTCAGTTCACGCAGATGCGCAGATCGATTTTTTGATTGCGTTGACGCTCAACGCTGAGGAGATGCATCACCTACACTCTGCGGAGAACCATGAAACAAATCCTGAAAATCACAATCATGCTCACGTCCGGCGTCGCTTTAGCCTCCGCGGGCAGCGCTCACGGCCAGGGAACAATCAAGGGCACCTGCATCAACTGGTCGGAAGGTGATGCGCAGTCCATGATCAGCTGCAAAGCGTCAACCCTTGACGAATGTTCCAAAGGGAGGCAGACCGTCGATGTCAAGGAAACGGCTTTTCAAAACTACACCGGAAAACTGTTCCGTGCTCCCGGCGCCCAAGACTTTTATGAGTTCAAACATGAGCCCGCCGATTCCTGCAGAAAGCAGAGCATCAAAGCCGCCAGGGACGCGGAAGGGACCATGTGCTCCGAGTGGGGTTACGTGGTTTACTCTGATCACCTGAAAGCCGGCGACAAGGCCTACGTCTACGGGACCGCGGTGACCATCAGAGAGAAGCCTTCCACCAAGTCTAACCGCGTGGGCACTCCCGCCGACCGCGCGCCGCTGAAGATTCTTGGCAAGTCCGCGTCCCGTGAAACTGTGCAAGGGCTCATGAATGCATACTGGTTCCACGTCCAAGTGGACGGAAAGAAGGGCTGGATCTACGGACAATTCGTACATCCGGACCCAAACAGCGAATCGTCGTTCATCAGCGGCGGCAATTGACAACGCCCCGCCATTGGGGAGACGGTACGCTTCCGGATTAAACCATTCGATCAGCCGTAAGGCGCGTCGAGGCGGCCAAGGCGGCCACCCTCGAACTCGCGGTCAACCCTTGCCGCCTTCCGCAATTCCCTTGAGGAAGTAGTGCAAAAACCGCACACCCCAGCCTGTGGCGCCTTTGCTCTGCGTTCCAGACGGGCGGCCCCGCCATGCGACGCCGGCGATGTCAAAGTGGGCCCAACGGACGTTAGGCTTCACGAAGCGCGATAGAAAGCGCATGGCCGAAATGGTTCCGGCTTCACGTCCGGCTACGTTCCGGAGGTCGGACACATCAGACTTGAATCCCATTCCATATTGGTACCAGTGCGGAAGTCTCCATGAACGGTCCAGTGAGCGGCGAGACGCGCGGTCAATGCGGGCAGCCAGGTCCTCAGATGCAGTCATAACCCCCGCAGCCTCATGGCCGAGCGCGATGATGCATGCCCCGGTCAACGTTGCAAAGTCCAGAAGGTAACGCGGTTTGTATTTTTCGCATGCGTAAGAGAGAACATCGCCCAGAACCAAGCGGCCTTCCGCGTCCGTGTTCTGCACTTCCACAGTGAGGCCGTTATAGGCAGTGTAAACGTCCCCCGGCTTGATGGCATTGCCGTCCGGCATGTTCTCCGCAATCCCCAAAAGTCCGATGACCTCTTGATTCACGTTCATGGCTTTTGCCATGGCCACAGCGTGGAGTACAAGACCTGCGCCGCACATGTCGAATTTCATTTCATGCATCTCTGCCGGCGGCTTCAGGGAAATGCCGCCTGTGTCAAAGGTGATGCCTTTGCCCACAAGGACCAGGGGCGCGGCTCCTTTCTTGGGAGCTTTGGCCGGTTTGTGATGGACCACGATCATCCGCGGTGGATTCACACTTCCTTGTCCCACCGCGATGATGCCGCCGCAACCCATCTTGCGAAGCGCCGCCTCGTGAAAGACGTTGATCTCCAGGCGGTGTTCGCGGGCGATCTTTCTGGCATAGTTTTCAAAGTGGCCGGGGTGAAAGTAGTTGCCGGGGAGCGAGGACACGTATCGGACCATATTCACATAACGTCCAAGCGACGCGCCCTCCGTTACGGCCTTGAAGGCGCGTTCTTTGCTCACGCCGTCCCATCGCATCGAAACAACCGGGGGCTTACCCGGCTTCTTTGACGGCTTGTTGCGCTCCTTCTTCAGCAGATCCATGGCATCAGCGCCGATCAAGAGGCAGGCAGCGGACTGAGCGATGACGTCATCCGCCGTTGTCTCTGGAATGTAGTCAGGGGGTGATTCTTCTTCGTCCGACGAGTCCGCTCCAATGCCCGCAGGGTCCTCATCATGCGCGCGCGAATGATCCAACAGAGAGTCCAAGGCCGACCCTATTTCCGAGGAGAAATGGACCAGAATGTGCTTACCATTCAATCTGACAAGTTTCCCTGACAAACCCCGGAAAAGCGCGGCCATGCGGTCGGGATGAAAGGCTTTCTTCTTGCCAAGTCCCGCGAGGATTACCCCTTCCGGGAGGAGCTGGAATATCTCAAGCGGCCCGCCCCTGAAGGCGCCGGCTTCCATGTGGGGAGCAATGACTTTCTTCAAATCAGGGCGGTCGACCGCCTTTGCAATCGCTGCGGCATTCTGGTCGCTGAAGACCGGGATAACGAGAATGTCGTCCTTCTTTGCTTTTGCTGAATCTGCCGCGAACGTTATCCGCGGTTCCGGCACGTGAAACTGGCCTTCCATACTCTCCCCTTTCATTCCAATCATCAGGCCGACTTGAGGTCTGCCATCACCGCTTCCACATGCCCGTCCACTTTGACATTCTCATAGACGCGCTTCACGGTCAGATCCGAGCCCAGAATGAACGTTGTGCGGGCTACGCCCATATATTTCCGTCCATAGAGCGACTTCTCCTGCCAAACTCCGAGCGACTCACAGAGCGCCTTCGACGTGTCTGCAATCAACGGAAAATTGAGCGAGTATCCCTGGGTGAAGTTTGCATGGGACTTGGGCGCATCCGGAGACACGCCTGCAACGCCGTATCCCAGTGACGTCAGTCGCGCAAGGTTGTCCCGGAACGAGCACGCTTCTTTTGTGCATCCCGGTGTATTATCCTTGGGATAGAAATAGAGCACAAGCCCTGCCTGGCCCGCGAGTTCCGAGAGTTTCTTTGAGGATCCGTCCGTCAGAATAACGCTTTGATCCGCCACCCGTGTGCCTGCCTTGGCCGTTTTTGCGGCCGGCGCTGCTTTGCCAAGTTTTGCGGCCGGAGCAGCCGCCTTCCCTTTATGAGCGACTCCCGCCGGAGGAGCTTTTACTGGAGCACCTTTCTTGGTTTGAACCGGCTTTTTGGCGGCCGCCTTTGCGGGGCCTTTCTTGGCCGGGCTTTTCTTCACGGCCGCTTTCTTGATTTGGGCAGCCTTGGGTTTTGCCTTTGCTGCGGGCCGCTTGGCGGTCTTCTTCTTTTGTGTGGTCTTCTTTGCTTTCTTTTTTGCTTGGGCCATGGTTCCAGCTCCTGTTAAAATATGACTGTCGAAACCCGGGATATCCCGGCATGCCTGCACGTCGCTTTCTTCTATCTTATATACTGCTTACTGATCTTCGATTCGCTTGCGTCCGGAAAATCCTTCTTCGTAGGTGTGCTCAAAGAGAACATCCTGCTCGCCGTACTTCCAACAAAAATAACCCGAACCGTTGTCAAAGTCCACAAGCCACAGCCCTTTTGCCTCCGCTCCCAGACCGACAATGCTGTGAACCCACTCCGTGAGCACTCCCTGCACTTCTTCTTCGCGGCGTTCCTGTTC
>JACPZR010000012.1 GCA_016195395.1 Spirochaetia bacterium | reverse complement strand
GCCATAGAGACCTGTGGCCCGGCCGTATCCAGCCAGCTGCTCTGTTGTAAAGACAAGCGCGCGGTGCGCCTCATCCTGGAAGATTCTGCGGTTGTGCGGCGGCAGCGCAGTCCTGCATACTAATACTGGAACGGGATGCGGTCCATCCGTCCGGGGCTTCACCACGGGGTCATCCCTGTCGATGGAGTTCCGGCCCACGATCAACGCGTCGGCCTGGGCTCTGTAGACATCCATTCGTGCCCTGTCAGCGGGCGATGAAAGCCCGTACCAGCGCCCGTCAGGTCGCATGACCTTGCCATCCAAGGTCATGGCCATGTTGATCGATACGTGCGGGCGCGCTTCCGTCATTAGTGTCCCATACTTTCCGGCGGCAGCCGCTCAAAGCGTTTGAGGAGGCTGTACACACACGGAATCACGATCAACGTCAACGCGGTTGAAACAATGGTTCCTCCAATCACTGCCAAGGCCATCGGAATCCTGGTTTCTCCGCCGGGCCCAATAGACAACGCCGGCGGAATAGCGGCCGCAATCGTAGCAATCGATGTCATGACAATCGGCCGCAGTCGGACCGGGCAGGCTTCCAAAAGGGCTGTCCGCACATCCTTTCCTTCCGTCCGTATCCGGTTTGTAAAATCCACAAGCATGATGGAATTCTTTTTCACCAAGCCCATCAAGAGAAGAAGCGCAATGAAGCTGTAAATGTTGATCGACTGTCTGAAGATGAAGAGCGCCAACAGAGCGCCAGAGAAGCTGAAGGGCAGCGCCATCAACACTGTAAAAGGGTGAAGGAAACTGTTGAATTGACTGCCTAGAATCATGTACGCAACGACCAGACCCAGCACCAGCGCAAGGCCCAGACTGGAAAACGACTCTCCCGTCGTCTGCGAAGAACCTGTTGCTTCCGCACCATAGCCGGCAGGGAGACTTTCTTTAGCGATAGCCAGCGCATTCTGCACCGCCACCGTCTGGCCCACCTTCTCTGAGGGGTTTGCAAAGACAGTGATCGCGCGTTCACGGTTCAGGCGCGTGATACTCTGAAGCGACGGTCTTTCCTCAATGCGCGTAACGTCCGCGAGACTCACAAGCTCGCCCCGGTTATTTCTAACATAAAGGGTTCTAATATCGTTCACCCGCTGGCGCTCTTCTTCACGCATCCTTACGCGGATATCGTAACGGTGCCCGCCTTCGCTGAACTGCCCCACGCGGACTCCTCCGATCATGGCATCGAGCACTGATCCAACGTCCGCTGTACTCACACCGGATGACGCCGCGCGGGCGCGGTCCGGGTAAATCTGCGCCTCCTGCTGGCCCTCCAAGTAGTTCGAGTCAATGTCTTTGAAGTCTCCAGTGGTCTTCATCTTGGCCATGATCTTACCGGAGGCTTCAGTCAGAACGGTCCAGTCGCTTCCTTTGATTGTGATCTCAACGGGAAAGCCGCGCGACGCGGAAAATCCCCGCATTGAAAGGTCCTGAACAGAGACACGAAGATCCTTGGAAATTCCCATAAAGCCGCTGCGGACCACATCCATGAATTCCGCCTGCGTCAGTTTACGCTTCTTCACCGGATCGACGGGCCGGTCAGGCATGTCTTTCATGGTTACAAACATATTGATCAGGTTCGTCTGACCGCCTTGAAATCCGCCCACGGCCACAAAATGCCGCGCCACTTCCTTCCGCTGCCCGATGAAGTCCTCGCAGAGTTTGGATTTGTCATCCGTGAACTTAATGGAAGATCCCACCGGAGTCTGAATGCGCACCATAAACTGACTCTGGTCCTGAGCCGGCACAAATTCTTTCTTGATGGGAATTACAAATGCAATAGATCCCGCAAAAACCAACAGAGCGCCGCCGATGACTTTCCACCTGTGATTCAGGGCCAGGCCTAGAAGCCTGCCGTATTTTTCGCTCAACGCTTGGAAGCCGTCGTCAATGTGCGTTGCAAGCCACCCGCGGCCTATACTCAGGAACTGAGAACAGCGCATGGGAGTGAGTGTCAGAGCTTCCAGAAGCGACAACAGAACAGCAGCCGAAATCGTGACCCCGAACTGGAAAAAGAATTTCCCTATGATCCCGGGCATGAACACCACCGGGGCAAAGATCGCCACAATCGACATGGTCGTCGCGATTGCTGCAAACGTTATCTCTTTAGCTCCTTTGGCTGCGCCCTCAACGAGCCCTTCTCCTTTCTCACGGTGACGCACGATATTTTCCAGCACCATGATCGCGTCATCCACTACAATGCCGATGGCCAGCGACAGGCCCAGGAGCGTAAACGTGTTCAGCGTGAAACCAAACATGTACAGAACAATGAAGCTGCCCATGATCGATGTGGGGATTGCGAGCAGGATATTGATCGTGGAACTCCAATTGCCCAAAAAGAAATAGCATACGAGGCTGGTGAGCAGCGCGGACAACAGGAGCGTAAACTCCAAATCCCCGATCGACTCTTCGATGAATTTCGTGGAGTCAAAGGCAACGTCAATCTTGTAGCCTTTGGGCAGGTCCCGTTTCACTTCCTCCATGGCTTTGCGCACGGAACGCGCCACGTCAATCGCATTGGTGCCCCGCTGCTTGACGATCCCAAGGCCCACGGACGGCCGCGAGTTAAAACGGGAAATACGTTTGATATCATCGAGCCCATCCTCGACTTTACCCACGTCCCGGATTCGGATGGTTGTGTCAAAAACCGGCGAGCCTCCCCTGAAAAGGATCGGCAGGTCCGCAAAGGCTTTTGCGGTAGGAGCCTCTCCCATAGAGCGTACGTTCCATTGAAAGCGCGGAGTCTCAATCAGCCCCGCCGGAGATTCCATGTGTTCTTTGTTGATAGCGTGCATTACGTCATCAACGGTCAGTTCGTTTGAGGCCAGCTTGCGACCGTCCACCCAGACCCTGAGGTTCCGGTCCACCCAGCCGCCGAGAAAGATTTGACCCACACCCGGGGTAACACTGAATTTCGTCTTAAGCACGTCCCTCACGTAGAGCATGAGATCGCGCGTGGACCCTTCGCTGGACACAGCCAGAAACATGATCGGCTGGTCCTCGGGATTGAACTTGGAGATGATGGGCGGGTCCATCTGAGCAGGGAGATAACGCTGTGCCTGTGCCACGCGAGTTTGAACGTCCTGCACGGCGGCGTCAACGTTCCGGTTCAAATTGAGCTCTACCGTGATATTTGCCTGTCCGTAGCTCGACGTTGATGTCAGCTGCTTGACGCCTTCCACGGACAAGAGGCTGTCCTCCACGATGTCGACAACGTTGGTTTCCATCACCTCCGGAGAGGCGCCCGTAAGGGAGAGTTGCACGTTCACCACGGGAAAATCCACGTCCGGCATGCTAGATACGCCCAGCTGGCGGAAACTGATCCAGCCAAAGAAAATGAGGCCCAGCATGAGAATCCAGGCAAACACAGGGCGACGAATCGCAATTTCAGGGAGTGTCATTATTTGCTATCCTTTCCATCGGTGGATTCGGTTTTCTTACTATCATCGACGCCGGTCTGCTTCGCCGTCTGACCGCGGCGAGGCAATTCACCCGCCGCTACGCCCACCGCAATGCGGTTCAGCTTCTCCTGGAGAACGGCCCTGTCGTATTGATCACGGGCCTGCGCGAGCGTCGACAGTGATGTCAACAAATCGAGAACCGTCCCCAGTCGGCGCGCATAATAGTCCGCTTGAAGGTTGTAGTTCAGCTCCGCCGCGTCGAGCGCCCGCTTGAAAGCAGTCACCTCCAGGCGCGACCCGGTCCAAGCCTCAAACGCCTGGCGAATTTCAGTCACCGCCTGGCGGCGGATCAGCCGCAGACTCAGCTCCGCTTCTCTCTGCTGCGACTCGGCTTTCTTGATCTGCGCAAACACCTGGCCGCCGGAGAAGATGGGAAATGTAAACGTAAACTGGCCGTAGATATCACGGTTCTGCACTCGGTTGTGCTGCGGAAGGCCGTAATAGCCGTCCACATAGAAGCTCGGCAGGTTCATCCCCCAGGCCTGAGTCACTGACGCCTTAGCCACGGCCAGAGAGGCGCGCGCGGCTTCCACATCAAAGCGTTTTTCCGCCAGTTCTTCAGCCTGTGCCTTCTCAAACCCGGGCGCCGCCATCGACACATCTCTCACCAAAGCCATGGATGAATCGACGCCGGCCGTTGTGCCCAAGGCCTCACGCGTTCTACTCAGGAGATCCTTGGTGGATTGAAGCGACGCTTCCGTCTGCGCAATCTGCGCGAACGCGCTCGCGAGATCTGCGCGGCGCGCACGGCCCAGGGCCACATAACGCTGCAGCTGATCTATATTCTGTTTTGAAAACTTAAGAATCTCTTCCTGGGACTTGATCTGACTTTCCAGCTGGAGAACGGTGAAATATGCCTGAGCAACGTCCAAGTAGAAACGACCCGCGTCATGGAGCAGTTCGTTCTCCTTCTGCTTGATCAGCGCATTGGCCGCTTTTATGCCGCTGTATTCGTTGAGCCCGCTGAAAATCGGAATGTGAAGCACAAGATTGCGCCCGGGCCCAAGGCCCGGCGGGAGCGCGAACGCAGAAGAGGTGGGCGCGGGCTGGTTTGTCAGCAGCAACGCCAGGTTTCTACGCTGCGTTTGTTCATGATCGTTCTTCCTGTGGTCGGGGTAGGTGCCCACGCGCAGTTCGCGATAGGAAAGACTGGGGATCCATGCGCCGATTGCGGCAGACTTCTGCGCCTGCGCCTGGATAACGCCTTCCTGCTTGATGGCCAGTCGTTCTGTGTGCTCCACAGCCAGGGAGAAGATTTCATCCAGTGTGAGCGGCCCGCGCACTCCTTTGGTTCCGCCGGGTTCGCCGCCGGAGGCATCGCCCGCTTTCTTCTCTGCGGACTTGTAGTCGTCGTTGCTGACCCCGGTGGCTTCTTCAAGCGGCTTCTCAATGTTGCCATCCCCCACTTTGAAAGGGTCTGATACGCAGGCTGAAAAAAGGCCCAGTTGTAAGACTGCAACCGAAAGCAAACGTCCTGGTCCCGGATATCTCTTATGAAAAATCACTTTTTACCTTCCGAAGTTTTGTACATAGAGCAACGAACGGATTGAACATATTTGTCCGCGCCTTCAGGGAGCGTCGGAGCAAGACGCCCGCCGGCCACGTGAAGCTGCTTTGCAGCACACTCGAGCATGAAATCGAGCATGGCAGGCACGCCGCGCTCTTTGTAGAGACGCCGGTGAAGTTCAGTCCCCGCATAGGTTTCCCTCTGCAGTGAGTAGAATACGAAAAACGAAATCATGTTCCAGACAATGAGCAGCGGATCGTCCGCTTGGAACATTCCCGCTCTGATACCCCGCACGATCACATCCTCAACCATGAGCGTGCGCGGAATCACATACTCGCGGTAGACCTCATGCACGGTGCCCCTCCCTTCAGCAAGCTCCCAGGCAATGATACGACGGAGGACAGGATCGCGCCCGCGAGAATGCTTGAAGGCCAGCGCGTGAAGCCAGACGTACAGACTCTGCGCCGGGTCCAACCCTTCGATGATCTTGAGAAAGTCAGAATCCTTTTCCCATTCCAACTGGATCAGATGCCGCACCACCTGCGCATGGAGTTCTTTCTTGTTCTGGAAATGGTAGTGCAACATCGCCTTATTGACACGGGCCAGGCGCGCAATGGTTTCCATTCGACCGCCCGCAAAGCCGCGGCGCGCAAATTCTTCCGCAGATTGCGCCGGATTAGCATACGCGGAATCCTGGGCCATGACCGCACTACCAAGACCGGACCGAATCAAAGACGTGCACCTCTACGTAGAGGCATGGGAGAATACGCGCACCCGCGCCTTGGAACTGTTTCAACGCGTGGATGATGCTACGTTCAAAGCCCCCCCGCCGGAAGGCGGGTGGTCCGCGTCACAGATTGCGGAGCACCTCTACTTGACGCAGATTTCCTTTGCGCTCTCCATCCCCGCCGTCTTTGCAGGCAAATTTGGATACGATGCGGCCAACATGGCGCCGCGGAACTAGACCGGTGACCATGCTCGACTGGCTTTGGATTCTCACGATGCATGAAGGCGCGCACCTTGTGGCCGTTGTGCGCAAATACGGCTGAGGCCGGGTCCGTTTCGTTCCGTGTCACAACCTGCGCGCGAGAAACGCTAGTTCATCCCTTCGATGGCGCGCGCCTGACGTAGAATGTCCACGATGGAATCGTGGCTCACTTGATTGGACACCACGACGTCCGGTGTGTGCATGTCAAACGCCTCGCCCCCAAAGCCGGTGATCTTCCCGCCCGCTTCACGAACAATCACGGACGCCGCGCACAAGTCCCAGGGTTTTACGCCGCGTTCCCACATCGCTTCCAAGCGGCCCTCGGCAATCCAACACATATCAATAATAGCGCTTCCGGTGCGACGGAGTCCTGATCCACTCGAGACAAAGGCCGATATGTCTGCCATCAAGTCCGACAGAATTTCTTTGCGGTGATAGGGAAGTCCGGTGGCCACAAGCGACCGTTCGATGCTCGATACAGGCGATACAAAGATTTCATTTCCATTCTTGAAAGCGCCGCTGCCGTAAACGGCGGTGTAGGTCTCGGACAGGGCGGGAGCGTAGACCACGCCGGCCACCGGGTGTCCTCTGAAACACAGGCCAATGGATATGCAGAAGAGCGGCTGATTGTGAATGAAGTTCCTGGTGCCGTCAACAGGGTCGATCCACCATTGGAAATCCCCGTCGCCCCCGCTCCGGCCGTCTTCTTCAGAGACGATTCCATCCTGGACATAAATGGACGACAGGCCGGACAGAATAGCTTTTTCGATGTGGCGGTCCGCCTTCTGCATCAGTGCACGGTCCGTTGCTGCGGAGACGGAGCGTCGGATTGTCATGTCCGGCTGGATCGACAGGAGACTCTTGCCCAGGTCGGGGAGGAATCCCAGCACTGTGTTGACACGGTGTTCTACGTCGTCCAACGGGAACTCAATGATGCCTGCGTCACCCACTCACAACCGCGTCAGGCTACAGGGTCCAAATTGCAATCGAATTAAATAGGCTTGCCCAACGACAGGAACCCGGCCTTTTGCGGCACATGGAAGCTTTGTTTGGACCATCGATCGATTTGATCCGTGTCCTCATCTTGTCCAACTACACGAACGCCCTTTTGAAGTGGAGCTTTCACGGGCCCCGCCCTCTGTGGCTGGACAGCGCGCTCCTGGCTCCGGCCATTGAATTGAGCTACGGGGCTCCCTCCGGACATGCACAGAATGCTGTGGCCGTCTGGGGATGCCTGGCCCTCTCCTTCCAGAAGCGACGCGGTGCGTTGTTCGCAGGCGCCTTGGTGCTCGCATTTCTCATTTCCTTCTCGCGCCTGTATCTGGCCGTCCATTTCCCTCACGATATTCTCTTTGGTTGGGTTGCCGGGGCCGCGGTTCTCTACGTTGTCACCGCCTTTGAAAGCGACGTTACCACCCGCATGGCGGAAATGCATCCCACGCGCCGCGCCCTTGCGATTCTCTTTGCCGCTGCTCTGCTGGGGGTAGTTGCCTGGGGCGCCTCGTCCTTGATTACGAGCATCCCTGACCCCGAAATCTGGGCCGCCAATGCGGTAACGCGGGGCGCGGCCTACATGCC
>JACPZR010000422.1 GCA_016195395.1 Spirochaetia bacterium | reverse complement strand
CCCGCATCCAATTCTTGAAGGAAGCGGGCCTGCGCTTCTCACAAAGTTCCGCTCCCCGCGCAGGCGGGGCCGGCGCTCCGGAGCAGATCTTTGCGGGGCAGACATGGTGTGTCACCGGCAGTTTTGAAACGTTTCAACCTCGTGATCTGGCCATGGATGAAGTGCGCCTCCGCGGCGGGCGGACAACGGGCTCCGTCACTTCCAAGACCACGCACCTTCTGGCCGGCGAAGGGGCTGGGAGCAAGCTCGACAAGGCCGTAAAGCAGGGCACAGTCGTTGTGACAGAAAAAGAATTCTTGAAGATGATCGGGCGTTAGGCAAGGCGCTGCGCGGGCTGCTTGAGCTCCTGATCCACGCCTGGGTTTGCTAGTCGCTGCTAGTTGCTGTAAAGGATGGAACGGACTTTGTTTCGCGCCGCGTCTGTGTAGCGGTCTGCGGTAATATCTGCAACGATCGCGCCGTCGTGCAAAAATGCGTAGCGGGTGGCGGTCTCTCTGAACGGCTCGTCGGCGTGGGTGACCAGAAGCGCTCCGCCGCCGTCCGCTGCGTGTCGCGCCAAAATAACGTTCAGGTAACGTTCACCGTCTGTATCAAGGCCCGTGAGCGGTTCATCAAAGACCAGGAGGCTTGGTTTGTGAAGGATGGCGCGGGCCAATCCCAGGCGCTGCCTCATGCCCCGCGAAAAGCTCCGCACCGAGTCATCCGCCCGGACACCCAATCCGCATTCACTCAGCAGTTCGTGGACCCGGTCTTTTTGCAGGCGGAGCCCGTAGAGACGCCCAAAGAAGAACAGATTCTCAGCGGCCGTGAGGTCCAGAAAAACACCGGGCTCGTGCCCCAGAAATCCAATGTGCACGGCCGCTTCGCGTCGGTCCTTCTCGGAAATGAGCCGGCGTCCGCAAATCAAAAGCGACCCTTTTTCAGGTTCTTCCAGGGCCGTAATGCTTGAAAGCAGCGTGGACTTCCCGGCGCCGTTGGGTCCCAGGATACAGACGATCTCCTTTCTGGAAACATTGATGTCGAGGCCGGAGAGCACGCGACGGTAGCCGTAGTGCCGCTCCAGATCGGTAATCGAGAGAAGGGTTTCGTTACTGCCGGTGCTCATCAGGACGGAGAGTGCGCACCCTGTCGCTTCAACATAGACAATACGAGCATTAGAGCCAGGAGAAACGCAAGGGTTACCGCAATACCCGCCACCGTTTTGGGAGCCGAGTCAAAGAGCGGATTTCTGTCAGCGGTTTCCGGATCAATGATCAGGAGGCTTCCAGCGGAAAAATCATACGTCACCGTGCCGGACGCGGGATAACTCACCCGGATGGCTTTTCCAAAGTCCGGAATATCCACGTTCTCTGCCTTGCCCCCGGTCACAGTGGGTTTGGCATCTTCAGGCTTCCACAGCATCACTGCAAACGCATGCTTCTGCGGCGGGCCGCTCGCGAGCGATGCAAGCTCATCTTTGAAAGAATTGTCCTGGAGAGTGTATTCAATGGTAATTTCTGACGAGCCCGGCCGGATGCCGCGCGCAAAGATGCCGGTTGTCTTGTCGCGTTTGATTTCGACTTTGACCGGCATCTGTGAGCTTTCGTGCGTTACCTGGGCTTTTACTTCCGGCGCTTCTTCAGGGATGTAAACCTTGAGCTCCCCGTTCTTTGTGCTCCGCGGCGGGGAAGAGGCGTTATCCACAGCCACGATCTTTGTGATCTTCAGACCCTGCTCGGTCTTCATCACCTGGAGCGCCTGCGTTACCCTGACCGATTCAGACGGCGCGCCGGTTTCAAACACCGTGACCTTGTGACTGTCGAGAATCTTGGGCCCGGGATTGATCACGCTTACATAGGAATCTCCGCCGTATTCCGCTCGTAGAAGGAGAGGGCCGCCCGCAAGCGTTATCGGTTTGAATTCAAAAGACGGTCCCGCGTTTTCAATGGCTTCCAGGATTGCCATCCCCTGAGACGGACGCAAAAGAGAGAGCTTGTCCACGCGTGTGGGCGCGCCAGTGGTTACGTTGGTGATAAAGCCGTGGATACTCCCGGACTGCGGCATGGGTTTCTTGTCACCGTGCGGCGCGTCGATGTTTGGATGGCCGCTTGGCAGAGGCATCTGCGCCCAAAGGCTGCCGGCGGAGAGTACAAAGGCCGGAACCAGCAGGAGGGAATGGAATTGAATCAGACGCTGTTTCACAGTGCGCCCCCGCATTGGATACATATGCTTCCTTTTCCCAGGCTTCCGCACCCGGGGCAGAACGTTCCTAGTCTTGTGACGCGTTTGGCAGCAGCGCGTGCGCCGGCCTCCCGGGTCTGCTCCGCGCTTTCAATCTGACGCGCCAGTGGTTCCGCCAAGGACGCAAATTCCTCCGCGGAAATCTTGCCGCTTTCCCGCTCTATGACCAGGTCACGGATCGATGCGGCGGCGGATTTCTTGATCAGTTCCTTGTCCTTCCTGTTGCCGCCGCCGGAGGTGAAGAACAT
>JACPZR010000421.1 GCA_016195395.1 Spirochaetia bacterium | reverse complement strand
GTGCGGCTCCCGCTCTTTTGGTGCCGCTTGCCTACGGGGCCGTCCTGCTGTTTCTGCTCCGTCGTCCCACGGTTACACCCTGGGTCAAGTACGCATCGAGCTTGGTAGACGTGGCCGCATTCACCGTGTGGTATGCTCAGTTCCCGCAGGCCGCAGGCGCAGCCGGGCTTCTCCCGTATCTTCTCTGGGTGGTGGCCGCGCTCGTCCGCTTCTCGCTCTACCTGACAGCTTTTTCCACCCTCATCAGCGTGCTCTTCTTTGTGGGCGCGCTCTTGTGGACGGATAACGTTGCGGTCATCTCTCTCCCGCAGTCCGGTGTCTTTGTAATTGCCGCCCTGTTTGCAGCTTACACCGCGTATGCCTATGAACGACTGGCCGGCCGTCTGGGGACAACGGAACGACAGGTGCGCGCCAACGCCGTTGTTCAGGAAGAAGAGCGCACGGACCAGCGCCTGGAATTTTCTGAGAAGCGCCTGCGGATGCTGGAATCGTTTTCACGTTTTGTCCCGGAGGAATTTCTTCAGTTCCTGGGACGGAATATCACAGAAGTCAAACTGGGCGACGCGGTGTCCAAAGAGATGACGCTTCTATTTGCGGACATCCGCAGTTTCTCTACGTTCGCGGAGAAAATGACCCCTGAGGAAACGTTCAAGTTTTTGAATGCTTACCTCAGGCGGATGGCGCCTGTGATCCATAAAGAAAAGGGGTTTGTGGATAAGTTTATCGGGGACGAGATCATGGCCCTCTTCCCCGAAGATCCGGACGGAGCCATACGCGCGGCCATCAACATGATGGAGGAACTGCGCATCTACAATATCCACCGCTCTTCGTTTGGGTACGAGCCAATCAAAATCGGAATTGGTCTGCATCACGGTGACGTTATGCTGGGCACCGTTGGTTCCGACTTCCGGCTGGACACCACCGTCATCGTGGACTCTGTGAACTTGGCGTCCCGCCTCCAGAATCTGACAAAGATTTTCAAAGTGCCCGTGATTCTGTCCGATTTCGTTTACCGCAGCCTGAAAAATCCGGCTGGTTTCCACTTTCGGGAGATCGACTCGGTGCGCGTGAAGGGAAAGCAGAACCCCGTGGTTCTTTATGAAGTGTATGATGTGGACGAGCCCTCCGTGATTGAGGGGAAAGAGAAGACGCTTCCGGATCTCCAGATGGCCATGTATCTCTACAAGGCCGGGAACTTTGCGGATGCAAAAGCAGAATTCCAGAACTGCATGGGTGCCTGCCCCGCGGACCCGATTCCGGGCATCTACATCAAGCGGTGCGATTACCTGTTACAGCACCCGCCGGCCAACTGGACCGGCGTGAGCCGTATGCGGTAGCGGTTTGCCAGAACGCTACGGACGCGCAGCCAGGTTCCGCGCCACTACGCCGTCAATATCCGGGCCGTCTGAACTCGCGGAAGAAGCGGGCTTATTGTAAGGGCTCGCCGTGGCCGCCGTCAGCTTCAGGTAGTAGAACCCGTTCGTTTGTATGTCCGACTTTGCCGTCGCGTCGCACAGGTAACCTGATGAGCCAAAGTTTGCGTCGCCCAGGTCAAAAGCATCGCCTCCGGCTTTGCTTGTATCCATCACATCCACGGCGTTCAACGGGTTGGTGGCCTGGTTATAGAGCACGGGAGTGATCCCCGCAAAGCGGATCCAGTTGGCCGGATCTCCGCTGTATGTCCCGCCGCCCGTATATGACGGATTCCACCCGCAGTATGTAGATTTATCTCTGCTGACTTCAACAACAATCGCTTCAAGAAAGACGTTGGTAGCGGAACCGCTGATGCGGAAAGGATTCTCGAAAACCACAAAATCAACCCCGGCGCCGTTTGTCACCTTTTGACCCGCCCACTCGAGAACAATCGACGCGCCGGAGCCGGTCGACGACAACGTGTATACATCGAGCGAACCTTCCAAGAGGCCTGCGCCTCGGATTCCGTTCACCGCGCAGTACGAGTCACTGTTCCCGAAGCCTGTGCTTCCCGGCGCCGATGTCACTGTGTCCGCCGCCGCGGTCCCGGTTGGTGTGGACGCCGTATAGCCGGCGCAGGGACGGGACTGGTTGGACGCGCTCCCCGCCAGGAGAGCCGCCATTGCGAGACCTGCACCGTCGGATGGTGTGCCGGCAGGGCAGGCCGTGAGCAGGGGAAGCAGGCCGACGCAGATGGCTCCAAGGGCCAGCCTCGCCCATGTATTCAGGAATGGTGCCATCATTGGAGCTGCATACGGTTCCATGCAAATCCGGAGCATCCGCCGTTCAGGTTGTTTGGATCGGCGGTTGTTCCGGGGCTTGCCACTACGGCTGCGTAATCTGCCTGGGCCAGTGCCAGTGTGGTTTTCAGGGCCGTTGTGGGACACCAGTAGTACTTTCCATCGGACGCGCTTTTGGTCCAGCGATTCCAGCCGAATTTGCCCACGCTTGCGCTCTGTGTGCAGGGAACGCTGGTGCAGGGCCAAGTGCTCACGATCTGGCTGTAGTACACGCTCTGCGCATTATCGTACTGGATGATCGTGCCCGTATAGAGTGTGCAGCCTGATGTGACGGTCGGCGGGTTGCATGCTGCTGTGGATGGATCGCCGGACCAATACTGTTTTTCTGTCAGCTGCATAGAAGGAACGCCGAGGATCTGCGTCATACCAGAAATGGCCGTGCTGGACGTGCCTGAATAGAGGTTGTAGGATCCGTAAATGGTAATGTTCCCAGCCGCCATTGCCAGCGCGGTCAGCTCAAGCGGGTTCATCTCGTCATCTTTTGACATAGGGTTCTGGCAGGCAAAATGCGGCAGCTGCGTGAGCGCAGCAGTTACGCACAGATAGGCAAAGAGTCGTTTTGTGGTCTTCATGGTTCCTCCGTTGGACCGCCCTAGGGCGTGTCTTTACCGGGGCCATGTGGTGCAATGTTGGTATTTTCGCGCACAGGTCCCCGGATACGCCTCCGGGGGCCCTTTCGCAAAAGCGAAATCGCGTGCTCTTTTACCTCGAAGCACTCACGCGGGGAAGATCTGGCTACAGGATCCTTGCGGAATCCCTTACAGTTGCGGGTCAGCGCGGGAATTTCACCCAACTTCCTCCCTGGAGACAGCCCAAAATTCCGCGGGACATCTGCATGTCAAGTCTTGTAGGACGGTTGGAATTAGGCGAGTTTCACGCAGTTGCGGCCGGCTGCCTTGGCTCCATATAGAGCCAGGTCCGCATTGCGGATGACGCCGGGGAGACTGGTATCCGCCGCGTTTGGATTTTCCGCGAGACCGATACTTACCGTACACGAAATCTCTTCCCCGTCCGTCAGCAGGATCACCTGCTCAGCAAAGACAGAGCGCAGACGTTCCGCCACCCGGCGAGCCGCGGTTTTTGTGGTTTCAGGCAGGAGAACGCAGAACTCTTCCCCGCCATAGCGTCCATAGACATCGGTTTCGCGCAGATGGATGCGCATAACGTCCGCGAACCTCCGGAGAACCTGATCCCCCGCGTCGTGTCCAAAGCGGTCGTTGACGGCCTTGAAGCGGTCCAAGTCGCACATGAGAACAGAATAGGGGCGTTCCTTCCTTTCGCAGCGGGTGGCTTCGCGTTGCGCCTCGGCAAGAAAGGCCCGGCGGTTGAAAAGCTCGGTCAGTACATCAAAATATGCCAGTCGCGCCAGCTCACGGTTGAGATGCCGGTTTGTGATCAAGAGGAAGCCCATAGCGATGCCCGCAAGAAAGAGGACAAGGCTCAAGAAGTAGGCCGCATCCACAGCGTCATAGACGTTGGGTCGTTCCGGCGGGAGGCAGATGCGCCAGATAACACGCCCTGCGCCCGCGATGGCCACAAACAGAAAGAAGGAAGCGGTAAAGACAATCTCAGGTGTGCGGAATTCTTTCTGCACCATGCGGACAAAGGAATACAGGGCGCCGGCTGCGAGCATGCCGGTGGCCAGCAGGATGCGGATTTGGTAGCTGTCAGGGTCCTTATAGAGAAAATTGAAAGCGACGAAAATGGTAAGAGGAAAGATGTAAATGGCATACGACTGCTTGGACCCCCGGAGCCGGGCTATGCCGTGCCAGAAGAACGCAAGAGCCAGGACGGTGAATGCATTGGCCACGACGATCGAGATGTAATCCCAGATCAGTCCGCGAAGGCCCACAAGGAGAGTGCCCACAGCAATGGCGAAATACCCCGAGGCCCAGAAGCGCGAAGTGGCCAGTCCCGTGATGCGCCCCGCAACCATGAGCATGATCCCCATCGCAATCGAGACCACGGTCAGCGTTATGAGGATTGTCTTTACATCGAGCTGCATTGAAATATTAACTGGAGCTTAATATACGTTTGGATATTTTGCGCGTCATATCTACTAGATTTCGATCGAAAAGCATTTGCCAAAAGATGCTAGCATTGTGGTCTCAACAAAGAATGCGCCCCGCGACAAGCGGGGGTTTTTCTGTCCCAAACCGTCGGGAACCCCCGGAGACGCAGTCCTTTTTCAGTGTGCGCCGCATTATTTTGACAAAGCCCCGCCCTTACCCGCCGTGGCAATGATTGACGGGAGCAAGGCATGACGGGCCGGCTGGCCCATGCTCGTTCGTCGGCTTCCCATCGTTTTCATGTTTGGTTGGACCCTTTGCCAGTCTGGTCAGGCCTCCATTGATGCAGCT
>JACPZR010000457.1 GCA_016195395.1 Spirochaetia bacterium | reverse complement strand
TTTACTCTGTACCGCACCCCGACGATTGATTACAATGCGGTATATGTGCGTTATCCGGACATGCACAGCCCTGACAACAAGCTGGGCAACGAGTACAACCTTAAACTATCATGGCGACTCATGACGGACTTCACTCTGGATGCGCGCGCAGCTGTATTCATCGCCAAGGACGCCTACAGAATCTTGTTTGATGTCAAACCGGGCGCGAGGATCTACGAGTACTCCGTTACAATGACCCAGAAATACTGATGTCGTAGTGTCCGCCAAGATTCCAGTAGACGGCCCGCTGGCCGGTCCGTTCAGCTTCACGCTTGAGATAGAGGATCGGCTCCATCAGAGCCTCATCTGACAGTTTGAACGTGCCCCAATGAACGGGCAAGACCACGGAGGCGCGTAGGATCGATGCGGCTTGGAGCGCTTCCGGCGGATCAATGTGCGCGGCCCGCATAAACCACCGGGGGGAGTAACTTCCGATGGGGAGGATGGCCGCATCCACGGGCTGTTTCAGAAAATCCGCAGTCTTCTGGAAATGCACCGAGAATCCAGTGTCGCCTCCAAAGTAGATAGAGCGTCCGCCGGCCTTGATCAGATAGCTTCCCCAATGGTACTGCATCCGGTCGCTCAAGCTGCGGTTGGACCAGTGCTGCGATGGAAGCATTGTAACGGTCACACCTCCCTTGGGCGCATTGTCCCCTGCGATGACATCGCTCTTCCACCATCGCAGGTGACGGTGATCCTTCAGTTTTTTCTCGGCCGCCCACGGTGACAGTCCCTCAGGGAGGTAAATCACGATCTGTTCGTTTTTGATCGTCAATTCCTGAAGCGTTGTGGTATCGCAGTGATCATAGTGCGCATGACTCACGAGGGCAACGTCGGCCTTGGGGAGGTCCGTCAGGGCGATCGGCAGGGGGCCTGCGCGCCCGATCAGGGGAAGCTTCCCAAAAATCGGATCCGTAATGATAGAAAAAACTCGTCCCGACTGCTTTATGGAAATCCACGCAGTGGCGTGTCCGATCCATGTCACACGTATGAAGCCTTCCGGCGCCTCCAGGTCCCGCGCCGTGATTGCCGGGCCCACTGGCGCGGTGTCAGCCGCGTCCGGCATTACCTGCGGCTCGGTCTTTCCGAAAATCCGCCAGCGAAGCATGTCCGTGAGTGAATGCTTGAGGAGAGGGTCGTCCTGCTCAAGGTTCCAGAATCGTCCCTCGTGGAAGAATGGGGAGAGTTCGCGGCTGGGATCAAGGGTGGAGCACGCAGCGCCGCACAAAACTAATACCAACGTGGTAGCAAAAGTTGTGAATCTGCGGTAAAACTTAGAATAGGATTGCACGAAATACGTCCCCTTGTAGGTTTCTGTCTGGAAGGAAATCTGGATGTCTTTCTCGCTTGAAATAAAGCCTGAATGGAATGTAATCAAGAAAATCAAGGACGCCATCAAGTCGGATTCCATAATTTCCGCGCAGGAGCGGGATTTCATGGACGCTGCCCAGCTGGTGGCTATTGAGCTGGCTGAGAACGCGCTCAAATACTCAGATCCTGATACTTCGCAGCCCGTAGAGTTCGGCTTTACGGCGGAAGATGGTCAGTGCGTCATCCGGGTAAAGAACTGGTGCCGGAATGAAGACAGCAAGCAGGCGCTGCAGTCGATGCTGAAAGAGATCGGTTCTGGAAATCCGTTTGAACTCTACGTGGGTCGCTTAGAGAAATTGAAAGATGATCCTGACGGGTGGAGTCGCATGGGTTTGTATAGAATTGCCTACGAAGGCGAATTTGTCCTCACGGCAGATATAGATAAAGAAAGTGTAACGCTCGTGGCAAAACGGGCGATACCCGGCTGAAAAGTGGATCGGTGATTGTGGTATGAGCATAGAAGGTCTTAAGGTAGAAGACTACGAAATAAATGCCGGCGAGGCCGGTGGGACAATTGAATTGAAGTGGAAAGGGGCCATCCATTCCCCCAATCCGGAAGACAATTTGGACCCGTACTTTGACCGCGTCCTGGAATGGGCGGAGAAACGTTCTATGGGTGTCCGCTGCGACTTTACCCAGCTTGACTATATGAATTCCGCCAGTCTCCCTCCGTTGATTCAATTTCTCCGCAAGCTCGCCGAGAATGAGATCAAAGGTGAGTTTTTGTACGACTCCACGCGCAAGGTTCAATCGGCATCTTTTCGCGCGCTTGACGTGATCGCCAGCAAATCCAAGTTTACGAGTGTGAAGGGAGTTTGATGTCACAGGAAGACCTCTGGGAAACAGCTCCAGCGGCCATGCTGCTCCTGGAACAAAACGTTATCCAGAGGATGAATAAAGCTGCGTCGCGGCTCCTTGGCGTTGAATCACCCGCGGAACTGGGCCGCTGGCCCTGGAGCCGGCTGGACGAGCGCGGGTTGCGCAAATTTGAAGCGTTTCTTTCTGACGCCGTTAAAGCCTCACTGCCTCTTGAAATCTTCAATCCGGCAGGGGAGCGTGTGTACCTTCGTTTTCAAAAAGCGCCGCTGGGCGGCGGCCGGGTTGTGCTTTCAGTTGAAGATCTCACGGAAGTGAGGGAAGACGTGCAGGCCTTGCAGGCGGGCTATGACGAGTTCATACGCGTCACTACGGACTTAGAAAAGGCTCTCATCACCATCGAAAAACAGAACATGCTTCTGGAGAAGCAGGCCTCCATCCTACAGAATGAGATGCGCATTGCGCACGCGGTCCAAGCCCAGGTTTTCACCCAGAATTTCGACCATTTTCGCGTTGTACATGCCGCCGGCT
>JACPZR010000456.1 GCA_016195395.1 Spirochaetia bacterium | reverse complement strand
GCCTGTCCTTGACGGTTATGCAGCGTTCTGGGAGATTCGCGAGCTGAAACCCGCTCCCGGCGTTGTCTTTGTTTCCGTGGAAAACACGCCCGATGTTGTCAAAAATGTCATCAGCAATGGAGCGCTGGATTTTCTTGTGAAGCCGTTCAAAAGGGAAGATGTGGTGGCGCGCGTGAAGCGGGCCTTGGCGCGTCCCCGGGCCTAGCGCTGGCGCTTTTTCGAGAAGTCCACTTCGATAACGCGCGGCTTGTCCGTCTTGGATTTCTTCTCGTCCGACTTTGCTTCCGCCGCACCGCCTGAAGACGCGGCCGCCGGCGCCACAGGGTTCTTTGCACCCTGGTCAGCCGGGGATTCACTCAGCTTCTTGGCCGCCGACGAGGCGGATGTGATCTTGGTGGCTCCTGTGTCTGATGTGTCCTGAGAGACCATCGTGGCCCACTGCATGGATACGTGACCGCCTTTGTCAAACATGCGGGCCACGCATTCAAACGGAATCCGGACGCGTTCCCAACGGCCGAACTGCATTTCGCAGTGAATGAACTGCTCGTCCCAGGAAAGAGCGCGCGTGCTGTACGGACCAAACACCAGAACAATGCCGTCCGCTTTTTCGCGGTCTACGAGGCCGCGGTTTCCAATTTGCAGCAGTGGATTGGGGAGGCAGTGGATGTAGAAGGTGTCCGTCATGTTGAACATAACGTCCATGATCGACTTCTTAAACTTGCGGTTCAGCTGAACCACTTCTTCGGGAGGCATTTCACCGGTGTCCAAGTTCACCCTCCCGAATCATGATGGCGCTCACATTGCGGCCGGTATCCCCCTTGCGGTGGGAGAAGTAGAGATCATTGCGTGTGTAGGTGCAGTTAAATTCAGCGGCAGTAACGTGAAGGCGGAAGGTCAGTCCGTCTACTTGGCCTTGGACCAACGGCTCTGCGCCGGTGAGCGCGGTCAGGGCCGTCTCCTGCGCGTGCGCGCGGTAGGCGGCATTTTCTTTGGCCGTCAGGAAGTTGACCGCAGCGGAAATCGCATTGGCGGGGAGGTTCAGGAGCCAGCGGTCCCCCTGACCCGATGTTTTGGCGCTGAATCGTTCCGCCACTTCGGGGCCCACTTCGTAGACATCGCCGCTGATGGCCGGTCCCAGCGTCATGCCGATGTCCACAACAGAAAGGCCTGCGCGTTGGACTTTGTACAAGATGGCGTCGAGTGTGTTTTCAAGAATTCCGCCGGCAAGCCCGCGCCAGCCCGCGTGCACTGCGCCGATCCAGTGTGTGGACCGGTTGTTGGAATGCGTAGAGATGAGAATGGGCAGACAGTCCGCGGTTTTAATGAGCAGGGCGACACCCGGAACATTTGTGATCAACGCGTCCGCTTCCCCGAGCGCTTCATCCGGCGGGATGCGGTCCGTGGTATAACGTGAATCCACCTCAACAATGGAAGCTGAGTGAACCTGTTTCACAGAAGCGACTTTTGATGAATGGATGCCCAGGGCCGCGGCAGCCCTTTCGCGTTCCAGTCCGCGGATGGGCGTGTGCGGCAAGCCCGCTTCAAGTTCCGAATGAAGGGGGTGGCGTCCCAAAAATGCGACAGATGTCCCTTGGAATGCCGGTTTCTTGTGTTCTGATACGGGGGCGGTCATGACCCGCTCCGCAGGCTGTAGTAGTCGTCTGTGTCCTGCATCTGCACGGCCTCGTCCGCACGGAGGGCGCCGGCGGAAACAAGAAATTGCAGCGGCGCCTGGGAATCATGGAACGTCAGGGCTGTGGAGATCTGCTCGAGAGAACTACCAAGGAGTCCAGGCGATAGAACGGAGGTGTCCAGTCGGCCTCCGGCCTGTATGGTGGCGCTCTCGTCAAAGCGGCGCGGGTAGAGGTACACACCGAGCATCCCTTCTGCCGGGAAAAAGACGTGCGTGAGAAGGAAGTTACGCGCCAAATGGCACTCGGGGACAATGATGACCTTTCGGAGACGGCCCACAAGAGCTGGGTGTTCGTTCCGCGTCAGACTGTGGGCCAGCTGATCGGCCGTGGGGAGAACTGATGAACCTACAGGGCCCGGCGGCGGGGCGAGCACAGTCACGGGATGAGATCTGTAGGCGCCCGCTTTCAAGATTCTACTTGAGAAAACGGACCCGTTCCGACAAATGGCGGTCAGCTTCTCGCGGACTTCATCCAGAAGGACTCCCGTAGCATTTGACCCAGGCAGGTGCATTTCAAGGCATCCCGGCTGGGACGCCTTGGATTTCAACTACAA
Source organism: Spirochaetia bacterium (assembly GCA_016195395.1). The sequence continues at coordinate 2,556 of JACPZR010000456.1, read as the reverse complement.
TGCAGAAGGATATGATCGTTAAGATTTGTGGAAATCATTCAGAATCAGATGCGGTTATGACCGCCTCTTTTGGGCCGGATTTGATGGGCTGGATATTCAGCTGGAAAAGCCCAAGGCGCGCCCATCCGGAAACGGCGGCCCAAATCATCCAAATCATACGGGGCGCTTCTCCCGAAATCCGGCACGTGGGCGTTTTTGCCGGAAATTCAGTGGGTGAAATCCTGAATATCGTGCGCCGCTGCCCGGTACTCGACTATCTGCAGATCGTTGAGGGAAGTGGTTTCGTTCAGGCCCTGGGGCGTCGCATTGTGCGGCCCGGCTTGGAGCGGGATTTTTTCACTGACCGTCCCGTAACGCTCCCCGTCATCCCCGTAATCCGGCCTGTGCGCCCTGTTTTTGAAAAAGATCTGAACCGGTATGGGAACGTCCCCCTCTTTATTGTGGACGCCTTTGATCCGCACCGCCCCGGCGGGACCGGAAAAAGGATCAATCCAGAGCTTGTTCAACATATAACGCTTCCCTTCCTTCTCGCAGGCGGAATGACGCCGGATAACGTGGTGGAGGCGGTTTCCCTGGTTCCCTGCGCGGGTGTGGACGTGAGCTCCGGCGTTGAATCAAGCCCGGGGAAAAAGGACAGAGAGAAGGTGCGGGACTTTATCGCGGCTGCACGGAGCGCGCGCGCCGGATGATGAAGAAAAGCGATCCTCTTGATACGCCCGTGATGCGGCAGTATCTGGAAATAAAGAAAATTCATCCTGACGCCATTCTGTTCTTTCGGCTGGGCGACTTCTACGAGATGTTCCTGGAGGATGCGGAAACCGCGGCGCCCATCATGGACGTGGCCCTCACCCGCCGCCAGGAAAACGTGCCGATGGCCGGGGACAGATAAAGGCCTTGGGATTGCGTTCTGCGATGTGTCTACCGGGGCATTTTTCTCCCTCCAGGCAGAAGCCGCGGAGAATGACGCTGAAATTCTCTTTCTTCGTGACGTCTGCGCACGTTATGCGCCGCGCGAGGTGCTGATCCCGAACATTCATCTGCAGCATATTAAGGAAGCGCTCCCGGAAATCCGCTCTCTGACGGCAGTGGAGGAGTGGCGGTCATCCCCCACAGAAGGCGCGCGCCGCCTCCGCGAGCGCTTTGGCGATCTGCGTCCCATGGGATACACCGAAGGCGATCCGGCGCTCGGGGCGGCCGGAGTGGTCCTTTACTACGTGGAGAATTCCTTTCCTGGTGTGAATATCCGGTTGAATGCACCGTCGCTTCAAAGCCAGGGATCGGTGATGAAGCTCGATGAGCAGACGATCGGCAACCTGGATTTGGTCTGGAATTCCCAGGAGAACGGAACCAAGCGGACTCTGTTTGGCATTCTCGATTTCTGCCGCACACAGGCAGGACGCAGGCGTCTGCGGGAGGCCGTCATTGAACCATTGACGGATCGTGAGGCGCTTCTGCAGAGGCTTGCAGCGGTCGACCTTCTGTCCCGCGACCACGATCTCCGCTCTCTCCTCTCAAAAGAATTGGCGCACGTTCATGATCTTGAGCGTATCTCCTCGCGGATTGCAGCCAAACGCGCTTTCCCGCGGGATTTTCCAGCGGTGCGTTCCACAATCGATGCTGCCGCGAGAATTGCTGCTCTCCTGAAGGGCCGCGTGGGCAGGGTGTCCCTGACTCCCGCCGTAGAAGGTCTTTCTCAAACAATCGCTCTGGCTGTGTCCCCGGAACCGCCCGCGGCGTTGGGGAAGGGACCATTTATTCAGACGGGGATCCGCAGGGACTTGGACGATGCGCGGCTGGCGCGGGACAAGGGCGCCGGTTGGATTCTTGAATTTGAAGCGGAAGAACGGAAGCGGACGGGCATCTCCAATCTGAGAATCAAGTACAACCGCGTTGCCGGATATTTTATCGAGATCACAAAATCGCAGGTGGGGAATGTTCCGCCCGAATACAACCGCAAGCAGACTCTTCTGGGTCAGGAGCGTTATGCAACACCGCGACTTGCTGAACTGGAGGAATCCATCCTCGGCGCGGAAGAGATCATTGAAAAGGCGGAAGCAGAAGAATTTGACCGGCTGTGCGCCCTTGTGTCGTCTCATGGAGCTGAAATTGCGCAGCTGATGTCTGATCTGGCCGTCATCGACTTCTTGTTTGCGCTTTCGGAGGCCGCGGTCCGCTACAATTGGACAAAGCCGGACATCGTCGCGGAGCGCAGCCTCGTTGTGGTGGACGGCCGCCACCCTGTTGTCGAGGCATTTCTCCCGCCCGGTGAGCCTTTCATTGCCAACAGTGTCCTCATGGGAGATGAGAACCGGGTTTTTGCCCTGCTCACCGGACCCAACATGGCCGGCAAGTCCACGTATATACGACAGACGGCGTTGATTCAGATTCTCATGCAGATCGGTTCCTTTGTGCCGGCGGCGCGCGTGGAGATGAGCATTGCTGACCGCGTATTCACGCGCATTGGCGCGGCGGACAACATAACGCGTGGTGAATCAACGTTTTACGTGGAGATGCTTGAAACAGCGAGGATTCTTCACCAGTGCACGGATGATTCGC
>JACPZR010000455.1 GCA_016195395.1 Spirochaetia bacterium | reverse complement strand
TTGCGAACATCGCTTCGCGCGTTTTCCCTGTGCTTGCTGTCCCCGCCGGATTGGACCCTCACCACTTGAGTCACGACGAGCGCATTGTTCTGGGTTACAAGAACGACCCCAAGGTCTTCAAGAGCGCCACGGCGCGATGGTTCACAGAGACTATGCGCGAACAGGAATTAGCGTTATCCAGGGCGCAGTTCATAAAGATTCCCACAATCCTTCTTCAAGGCACGGCCGACACCATTACGAGCATTGACGCATCACGCTTCTTTTTCTCCGAGCTCGCTTCTAAAAAGAAGACTTGGATTGCCTACAATGGAATGTACCACGAGATTCTGAACGAAATTGACCGGGAGAAAGTCTACCGCGACATCCTGCACTGGATCAAAAAGATTCTATGAGGCTGCTGCCTTGAGGGCGTTCACTATCGGAACACGTCGTCCTTGGGCGCCGGATCGTTTGGATTCTTGTAGATCCACCGCCCTGAAATGCGGTCGATCTTTCCCGGATCGTCCTTCCAAGGATCCAGTCCTTCGCAGTATTCGTGTTTGGAATGCGGGAGCAGCCACCAGATCATGTTGTGCGACGTGATCAGAACCGTAAATGCGGACGCCACGGCAACGGCGGGAAGGCGTGCAACGGACCCGAGGCGCGCGCCCATCCACTCGGACAGAAAATGCAGCGCAAGTGTTCCCAACAGACAGAGAATCACTTCCGGCACAATCCAGAATTCGTAATAGAACGGCTCCCAGTAGGCTCCCAGCCAGACGAATACGGGAAGGGACAAGAGCATCCCCGCGTAAGCCCTGCCGTAGCGGCGGCAGAGAGGCAGGACAAGAAGTATACCGGCGCCCAACGTGAAGCATACAAAGTAGAGCGACCATGTGAACGGAGCTGTCTCTGCGTCGAGCGGGCTCTCCGGATGAAAGTCGAACTTGAAATTTCTGTTATACTTGGGCACCATCGACTTCTGCGAGACGAAGGCATCCGTTAAGCCGCGCGCAGGTTCTTCCGGGTGAAAGCTCTTGATGCCCTGGCCCCAGTCGTCGACGGTCAGATATGTGATGATCCAATGTTGAAAGATCAGGTGATTCCAGATCCCCTTGTTCTGCTGCGGGTGGGGTTTGTCGTACGGTAGATTGTAGATGCCGACACCCGCATACAGGTAGGCGCCCGCAGTCAGCACAAACGTCACGACTGCAGCACCCGCCAGAAAATGCACACGTTTGAAAAAGTCCCGGATCGTCCCGTTGGCAGGCGCTTTCTTGGCATTGGCCCCGAACAATCGATCCGGCATAAGAAGGGGAAGAGCGAGCGTTATGCAGGCGAGACCCATGTATTGATGCAGAAGGATCCCCAACGTAAAGACCACACCCAGAAGCGCGGCTCTGAGAACCGTGAAACGACTGGGGAGCGCTGCCGCAAGCATGACGGGGAACCATGCGGCCGGGAAAATTGCTGTGTCAAAGCGCGATGCGTAACTCATGTAACCGTGAGTCATTGTTGTCAGCACACCGCAGAGGATTCCCCAGAAAAGCGACCCAGTCAGACGCCGCACAAGCAGGATGATGGCGGCAAAACCCGTGGCGGCCGCGAGTATGGAGCGGATCCGCATGTTCAGCATGAAATCTGTGAATCCGTAGGTTCCCCACGCCTCTTTCATGTAGTCGTGAAAGTAGCGGGCCGACGTCTCAAAGTGGATGTGATGAGGATTGAATACCGGTTCTTTGTAGCCCGCGTAGGTGTTGATCGTATAGACCACGACGTCATGATCAATGAAGCGCTGGAGAAACCGCATGTGAAAGAGAGAGAAAAATACAAAGGCCGTGGTGCCGATGAGCACGGCTGTGACAGCCTTGGTTGGCACGCTCCGCGGTGTCATGGTCGGATGGCTTGAAGATCGCGCATAGCGTGGCGCACGCGGGACAGGCGCGGCAGACGCAAGGTCTGGTTCAAGTGCGTTTCAAGTTGTATGGCCCCCATTCCCAAAAGCCGGCCGGGCGGGCTCTCTTGAAGAGCAAGTCCAGAAATCTGATCCCCAAAAAGCGTGGTGATCTCGCGTGTCCACCCGTGCCAGCGAATGACGTAAGCGCGCGATCCGGCCCGGTCTACGGCTAACGCTGCAAAGCATGCCGAGAATTCCACGTAAAGAGCCGGAGCCAGGTAGAAGAGAACCACAGCAGCCGTCAACACGCGCCCCAGAGTATGGTAGAAGGAGGCGTCCGGGGTCTGGAATCGAAAAATCGCCTCAAATTTAAAGAAAGACACGCTTGCCGCCAGGAGGTCCGCCACGTGCGGGTGCAGCGTATAGATGAAGCCCCCCGCGCCCGCCACGATCAGCGCGCGCAACAGTATCAAAAGCCGTGGCTGCCAGTAGACGTTGACGTTATTCTCAAGCAGTATCCCGGATTCAAGCAGTTCAAAAACGGCGGTTTCACGGCGGGAGCGGAAGTATCCAATCAGGCGTTTCAAAATCATGGCAGAGCTTCAGGAACAGGGATTTCCTTCAATTCAGCGAGGAAGGATTCCCGCATATGCGCTGGATTTTGGATGATGACTCTGCCGCCAAAGGAACGTACCATTCCCCGGAACCAGAAACTGTCCCGCACGCGGCAGGAACCTTCCCGCCATCCCGATTTGGAGACGCTGTCACGCGGCTGGTCAACGCCCAGATAACGTTCAACGGCAGCCTCGGCGTCCGGCGTAAAGGCGATATCAACGCTGAATCCCGATTTGGAGTCGCGGAAAAAGGGTGACTCCTTCAGGATTTCCTCGAGGTTCTCCGGCGGCTCGGTTTCGCGGGGCACTTCCAGAATGACCAGGTCTTCCGTACGTTCCAGATGAAAGTGACGCGGCGCCTGACGCAGGTGGTCGTGGCCCACCAGGTAGAGAAAGCCCCGGTTTTGAAATATGGCCCACGGATCTACGCGCCGGATTTCCGCATCTTTCGACGAAAGTGTTCTGTACAGGAATTGTACTTGCAGCTCGTCTTCCATAGCCTCTTCCACCAGACGCCGCCGCACAGATACAGGGTCTCCGGCGTCCACAGACACGGGCACAGCGGACATCTTGGCAAGCACGGAGCGGAGCAGGTCCATGGAGGGCGACCCGGCCGGATGGAACTCCAGTTCTTTCATTAAAAGTCCCTGCACGCTGGACCATTCTTCCGGCGTCAAGGCCAGCGGTTTGTCCAGTCCCTGCGGGAAATGAAGCGTTACTTTGTCATCTGCGTCGATTTGGATTTCAATGAAGTCCGCGGGGGAGTACGGCGGCACGCCAAAGAGCATCAATCGCCCCAGTTCTTCACGCGTTTCGCGGGGCGACGCAAACCCGCCGAGCGTACGCAGGGCTGAGATCGTAATCCCGGGGTTGGCGCGGATCACAGGCACCAGATTGAGGAGCCGCCGCAGCCGTTCCGACGCGTTCGCGCGCTCTCTTTTTTGGTCAACGTCCTTCATAGGTCCGCGTCAGCGCCTCCAGTCGTTTTTGAAATTCGTCGCGCACAGGCGACGGACCCAGTTTCGTGATTGTGCCGGGGTTCCGCATCATCCAGGAAAAGAGCGCGTCCAAGTTCGTTGTCGAAAAACTGAAGCGACCCGCCTTCTCTTTAGCCCCCACAAGGCCCGCCAGAAATTCCTGAAACACCTCTTCTTTGTCCGTGAGCACTTCCAACTCTACGTTCACTTGTGCGTGTTTGCGCACGGCCAGCGGGTGGAGAGAATACTGCTCGATCTTGAACTGTGGATCCGGTGGATAACGTTCTTCATTGAGACGCGGCTCTGCGATTCTGTCTGTGTAAAACACACGCATCCCGCCCGCCGTCCGGCAATAGCCGGCCAACCCCCAGCGTCCGCGGTGCATGACGAGGCCTCGGCCTTCTACGTCGCGCTCACGGCGTGTTCCGTCAGAAGACGGGTACTGGAAACGCAGAAGCCGCCGCTCCCGGATGCCTTCATGCGCCAGCGCAAGCACTGAGAGCTCGCCGCCGCTTGGCTCATCACGCCGTACGCGCGCGGGCTCCGGTGTCTCGTCCGGAATCGCACCGCTGCTTTTGTAGAGCAACTTGGCCGCCGCCGACCGGTAGATCTCCGCGTCGTTTGAGTCATCGCCTTCCGCGCCCGCAATCGCGTTGAAGAGAACAAAGGCCAGAGCAGAGGCCTCATCCGGGTTGAGTCTGAGTTCATGAAGCCGACGCGCTTCTTCCGCCGGCACGTACACGTGACCGTCCGCCGTGCCTCCGTTTGGCAGCGGCTCCCCGTCACCGTAGTGAAGGAGGGGCATGCCCATGGCCGCCAGGTCTTCTTTGTCGCGCTCGAACTTGCGCCGCGCGCTTTCGAACTCGCCCTGATAGGCCAGCGGAAGGGATGTGCGAATAGCCGAAAACGTGAGGCCGTGCGGATTGTTCAGAAACGCAAGGTAGAGGCAGGCCAGTCGTTCAATTTTATCTGGTCCGTCCGCGGGCCGCATGTGTCGAAAGCGCGCCGTACGGGGTAGGTGTCAATTACAAGGTGCGTGTCCGCGCATCGATTTCCGCGGGAGTGGGGCGTACTCCGGTGGCTTTGAATCGTATGTAATCCTTAACTATTTGATCGTGATCGAAAGCCAGCGGACCCGGGGGCTTGTCGGCGGGGCAGACGAAGATGCGCTTGGCATCGTCCGCGGCTTTAGGAGTGCCTTCTGCTTTGGCCGTGTAGACAGCGGATATTGTGTGTTTGCGTGGGTCACGCCGCGGGTCTGAATACACGTAGAGGAGGTCCCCGAGCGTTACGTCCAGACTGGTTTCTTCTTTGGCTTCGCGGCGCGCCGAGTCTTCCAGTGTTTCTCCCTCTTCCGCAAATCCGCCGGGCAGGGCGTAACCTTTGGGCTCGCCGCCGCGTTCAATGAAGACAATGCCGCCCGACACCTCGATGATGATGTCAACGGTGGGGGTAGGGTTGTGGTAACGTTTTTCTTCAGTCATGACGACCTTCCTTTGTGTTCACCAGCACCTTAATGCTCCGGCCGGAAGCCGCTGTCTCGAATGCGTCGGCGATCTTCTCGAGCGGAAACACGTGCGTGATCATCTGCTCCAGCGCTTTGACTACCGGAGGATTCTCGCTCAGGAGTTTAAGGGCCCGGCGAAAGTCTCCGCAGCGCGATGTGTGAATCTTCTTTCCCGATGCCAATGCCTCCGCGAGCGCGCTGTCAGCGCGTTCCTTTTCAGCATCCACGATCACGGCGCCACGGGGTCTCACGAGAGAGAATTCTTTTCCCGGTTCCGGTCGGATGACCGTGTCCGCTTCCGCAAGCGACGACACGAGAGCCAGGTCATAGCGGCCATAATCAGAGCCATCGAGGCGGTTGAGTTCAACGTGGCGGGCGGCTTTGGCAGGATCTGCTTTGGCGCCATCTGTGTCTTCCCTGGGACCACCGAAAATCTCCGCCGCGCGCGCCCCCATCGCATCCGTGGCATAGACGGATCTGTTTGTCTGCGTGCGGTCAGTGAGCCACTGAAAATCGGCGGACGGGCGGACAAAAGGAAGGAGCGCGATTTCCTCCACTACCATGTCTGTCAGGTGTCCCATGCCAAGCACCGCCTGCCCGTGCGTGGACTTAAGATGGACTGTGTCACGGGCCAGGAGGAGAGCCAGCCGGAATCCCTCGGGGCTGCCCGTTGTATCAAAGACCACATCGTACGAATTTGGCTCTGGCTGCGACTGGGTAACGTTTATGACATCGTCGGCCCCGAGTGAGCGGAGGAGCAATCCGTGTTCGGGATGACGGGAGAGCGCTGTGATTTTGTAGCGCATGCCGTTTGAGCGACGGTGTGCGTCGAGTGCTGCAATGAGAAGCGCGCCCAGCCGTCTGGGACCCAAAACCGCAATGCGCGGGCCGTCGGCAACGGAGGTTACATCCAGGGCATGGAGTGCTGCGGCAAACGGCTCTGTGAGACCGGCCACAGCCTCGGGAATTCCCGCGGGGACTTCAATGACTGCATGCGCGGGCGCAAGGATAAAGGGCGCAAAGCCTCCGGGAAGGCGGTCGATGCCCAGCGTTATGCGGTCCGGACACTGCGTATCCATCCCCCCGTGACAGAACGGACAGGCCGACTCCAAGCCGCGGGCCTGGTGAGAGGAATTGATCTCCACTACAACCAGCCGGCCGTCTCTGACCGCGGTGACCTCATGGCCGATGATCTGCGGAAGAGGATAGGGGAGGTAACGTCGGGCAAGGTCCGTGGAACAGACGCCGCAGGAGCTTGTGGGGAGTAGTTCGTAGCCGCGGCCCAGCTCCAGATGAAGCGAGCCGTTGCGCAGCACAGTCCAATCCCCGGACATGGATTTTTGGTATTCGTAGGATGCGGTTTGGAAGGTCCCGGCGCCGGTGTATTCTGACGCCTGGAAAGCGGCCCGGTTCACTTACTTCTTTTCTGGGTCGGTCACTTTGATGACCGCTTTGGTTTTCCAAGGGCGGAACGGGGCCAAGGCCTCCATCCGCTTTTCAGGGACGTAGAAGATGCGCTCGCCGTATTTTACAAGGATGCCTTTGTAGTGCGCGTATTTGGTTTCGTGGTCAACGAGGCCGATTTCTTCCACGTCATTCCAGTTTTCGCAGGTTTTGAGGACCGGGACGTGACGCAGGTGCAGTTCACGGATGGTTCCGTCTTTTACAGAATCTTTAAGAACCCTTTCCCACTCGAGGCTCATCGTCTAGACCATATCCCTGCGGCGCTGCGTTATTTGGTAACAACGCCGTGCTTACGCGCTTCTTGTAAAGTAATTTAGTATCGGCTGCCGGGCCGCCGATGTTTCGTCAATCCGGCGCACAAGCGCTCGTTTTGGCGATTCTTTCATAGTGAGGTCCTCTTTCTGCATCCGGCCCACGATCTCCACCATCACTTTACAGAAGTGCTCAATGGCTTCCGGGCTTT
>JACPZR010000454.1 GCA_016195395.1 Spirochaetia bacterium | reverse complement strand
GAGGGCCGGGCCCCCGCGGAGAACGTTCGTCGTATGGTAGTGGTGCGGGTATTGTTATGTAAAGCGTGTCTCATCAGATTCCGCAGACTAACTCACCCGGCTGGCCAGAGATGCAACTGATTTTCAAAATGGGGAGGGGAGTGGAAGTTCGGAAACGATCAGGGCAAAAAAAAGCCCGGCGGGGCCGGGCTCCTTTTCAGGTGATTCTAACGAATCACTTCTTGCCGCGTACTTGGTCGGCTTTTTCTTTGATGACGCGCGTCAGCTCGTCCACTTTGTCTTTGATCTGGTTTACTTGGTCTTGGGGAACCATTTTGGTGGCTTGGTCAGCAACCTGCTTGTAGAGGCCTTCGAGTTTCACGATTGCTTCGTTGTAAGCGCCGCCGGCTTTGCCGGAGAGTCCGTTGACCTGAGTAACCACATCGTCCAGAGTTTTGCGCATTTTAACTGCGGGTTCGCTCTGGTCTGCTGCGCCTTTGCTTTTCAGCTGTTCAAACGTGCGCTGCACTTCTTTGACCGCATTGTTGAGGGAGTCTTCACCCGCGCGGAACAAAGCGATCCCTGCGTTCAAAATGTCGTGGAGTACTTTATCCATGTCCGTTCCTTCCTTTACACTTCTGTGTTCTTATTGCTGTACAGCATCCTATCCAGGATTTCTGCTGGGATAGTGCGCCGCACAAGAGCAGTGATGCACTGCACCATCCAACTGTCAACAAAAAAACCTACTGGAAAGGGCCCTTTTTTTCAAGGCTTTTTTGGACCGACTAGGCCGCGGACGATGCATTTGGAGGGGCTTCCGGCAGGTGTTCCTCAATGAAAGCGATGTATTCTGCGAGAACGGCCGCCCTCGCGCGCGGCATCTCGTTGAAGATTTCGTGATAGAGGCCGGGAAACATGCGGAGTGTCTTGTCCGTGGAGCCCGCGTTCCGGAAGAAATCAACGGTGCCGCCGGGAGAGGCGATGGCGTCGGCCTGACCGTGTCCCATGAAGAGCGGAATCCGGAGCGTTCCCGCATTTTGGATGAACTGCTCACCACTGTCGAGAAGAGAAATCCCCATCGATGTGCTGACCATGCCGTGAACCATGGGGTCCGTTTTGTACAGGGCCACTTCCTCCGCATCATGTGACAGAAGCGACGCATCGAGCCCCGCGGGCATCACGAGTTCAGGCGCAAGACTTGCGAGCGCGTGCCCCATGGCGCGCTTTAGTTTCATGGCCGGTGTCATAGCCACGCGGAGTGCGGCACCACTGGTCACGAGTGCGGTAAGGCCCCACTGGTTGGAGTAGTGGAGGGCAAAGGCAATCGCAATCAGTCCGCCCATGGAGTGACCCAGGAGGATGGGATTGCGGACATTGAAGTCGCTTTTGAGGAGCATCATGTACTGCTCCAAATCCTGCACGTACGAGAAAATAGAGGGGGCGTGACCGCGCACTCCTTCCGACCGGCCGTGTCCGCGCGCGTCCAACGCGTAGACACTGATGCCCCGGCCCTCGAGCGCATCCAAGAGGTGGCCGTAGCGGTCCGAGTGTTCACCAAAACCATGATGGAGAACAATGGCGCGGTCCGTGGAAGCATTGTCCGGCCGCCAATATTGGTAGAAGATCTTCAAGCCATCCAGGGTCTTGAAGTAACCCGATTTGTTCTTATAACCGGGATTGATCATGTTCCACCAAGTTTTTGACGCATAAGCGGTTTTCAATCACAATTGGGTTTTCATTGTCCGGGCTGTCATGGAATGGGACACTTGAGACTCAGCGCCAGAAGCGCCATACGCACCACCACGCCGTAGCGGGCCTGCCGGAAGTAGGCTGCATTCGGCAGGTCATCCACATCGCTCGACAGCTCGTTTACGCGGGGCAGGGGGTGCATGATCGTCGTGGGCTTCCGTGAGGCCATCACAAAGGCGCGGTTGACTGTGTAGCTGTCTTTCAGGCGCTCATATTCGGCGCGGTCCGTGAACCGCTCTTCCTGGATGCGGGTAACGTAGGCAACGTCGCAGTCCCACATCGCCTTAATGTCTTCTGTTTCCTCATATTTGGTCCCCTGCTTGTCCAGGTCCTTGCGGTACGCGTTAGGCAGGCGCAGGTCCACCGGGGAAATCAAAACAAATTCCACGTTGAAGTGCCGCAGAAGGCGGATCAAGCTGTGGATGGTGCGGCCGAATTTCAAGTCGCCTATGAAACCGATCTTCAGGCCGTCAATGCCGCCCTTTTCTTTGTAGATGGTGTAAAAATCAAGCAGCGCCTGCGTGGGGTGCTGTCCGGTCCCGTCACCCGCGTTAATGACGGGAATGCGTACGGCTGCGGCTGCAATGCGGCTTGATCCTTCCACCGGGTGGCGGATGACGGCCACGTCCGCGTACTCTTCAACCATCTTCATGGTGTCGTACAAGGTTTCACCTTTGCTGATCGACGAGAATTGAAAACCGATGGTGGTGATGACCCGTCCGCCGAGTCTGTGCATGGCGGCCTCAAAGGACATACGTGTGCGTGTGGAAGACTCAAAGAAGAGCGATGCGAGGATTTTGCCGTCGAGAAGACCAAAGGCCTGCCCCGCATCCCACAAGGCTTGGATGCGTTCCGTGCTCTTCACTACGGTCTCCACATCGGCTCTGGTAAACTGGTCAGTATCGAGGATGTGCTGGTGTGGGAAGACGACGGCAGGGGACATGTGCCAAATATGAGAGGGGTTTTGGTCCCGTCATCTCTTTTGAGCGGCCGACGCCGCTGTGGCTGCTAACGTTCGGGTACGCCGCCGTCCAGTGAATCAAGCACGCCCTTGGGGTCTTTGGTGCCTTTCACGGGAGGTTTCTCATCGGCGCTGGGGAGGCCGGATAGACGCGGGGTTTTTGGATGTCTGAAATCCTCATCCGCGCAGGGGCCGGATACAAAGACACAGATATGCCAGATTCCTACGCGCTTGTCGCTCTCGTAAGCGCCGCTTTGGTGGGGACGGCCGTTCTCAAAGAAGTATACCCACGCTCCGTTTGCCTGACCGTTTTTGTATTCGCCTTTGGAGAAGACCTGGCCGTTTTCGTAGTAGCTGGTCCAGAGGCCGTCCTTTTTGTCTTTTGCGTAAGCGCCTTCCGCTTCTTTTCTGCCGCTGGCAAAGTAGCGGGTCCAAACGCCTTCCCGGTGTCCGTTCTTATATAAGCCTTCTTCAGCGAGCGCCCCGTTCGTGTGAAAGTATTTCCACTGGCCTTCTTTCCGGTCCGCATTGTACGCGCCCGATGCCTTCACTTTCCCATTTTCATGAAAGTAGTTCCACTGGCCCTGCTTGTATTTTCCATCGAAGGGGCCTTCCGCTTTTTTTGCTCCGGCCTGCGTCCACTGGGTCTGTTTACCCTGGGCATCGTGAACCCAGACTTCCTGTTTGTCCAAGTATTTGGCTTCTACGGGAATCCCCGTGGGGCGCGCGGCCAGGGCCATTTCTCCCGCGAAGAGGAGTGCAGATATTAAAACGACAAAGAACCGGATCATCCTTACAAGCATCGGCGTATTTTGGCGGAAGTTTACGGTCCCAGACGACTCTGATCGAGAATCCGTCGGCGCAGGCTCCTCACCTCTCTTTCGAAGAAAAGGTCCTTTTCCATTTTTTCCTCAATTTTTCTGCGGGCATAGATGATTTGCGTATGGTGCTTGCGGCCAAGGATTTTTGCCGCATCCAGAAACCGCAGGGGAAGGAGCTCTGTCAAAAGATAGGCGCTGAGGTGTCGAGCCTCCGTGAAGCGACGGTCCCTGGCCGGGCCTTTGATGGCGTCTGGATGGACCTTATAAAAATCCGCCACAAGCGACAGTACGAGCTCCGGGCCCGCAGTGTTTGTGGTGTCTATCAAGTCCTGGAATTCGGCTGCCAAATCACTTCCGGACAAAAAGAGCCGGTCCCGCGCGCTGTGAAACATCCGGAGCGCTGCCGAGTGGAGACGCCGCCCGTCGCCCCGGATCATGTCTGCCACCTGCGAAAGCACGGTCTTCTCTACCACCATGTCCAGCTGCCGGCATTCCTTGAGCGACCAGCCGTCCCGTTCAAAAATGTCGATCAGGTGGCGGAGTTCTTCCTGGGTGCGGTGGGCGCTGCGGTTGCGACACTGAATGTCGTCGATGCACAGGAGATCATTGCCCCTGAGTTCTTCTTTCCACGCGATTGTTGAGGCGTCGCGGCAGGCGCGCGCAAAGGCGTGGAGAAAATCCTCAAGTGTCAGGTATGCAGCACGCCGCCCCTGCGCCTGAACGGATGCCACAAGTTCCAGCGCGAGCGTAGTCTTGCCGGAGCCGGGAGGACCGTAGACGTAAGTGACGGGAAGTCCCGGACCCGTGCGGAGTCTCTCAACGTCCGCTGCGTTACTCCTGCTGGCACAGAACCGGCGGGTCTGGGGCTTGGACCCCGCACCGCCAGCCGAGAGGTTGGATGAATTCCCGTGATCGGATGCGGTTTCGTCGTCTGTGACGCGGTGCCCGCCTGCGCCTGCCAGTTCACGGAGTGCGCGCGCGTTTCTATCCGCTTCAGCGGACGAGATTCGCACGCGTTCATGGAAGGATGTGGCTTTGAGTCCATCGAGAATCAGAGGGAAGTAGCGGCTCTGGATATGCGGGATCAGGCGGTGGTCCGGCACATGGAGCACAAGGCCGGTGTGCGCGTCCTCCACGGCGTGGATGGGCGCAATAAACATAGTATAGAAGGGATCAGGAATCCTCACTCGGAGGGATTCTTTTGTCTCTTCCCACTCCGGTACTCGGGCGGCTTCATTCATTCCAGGTCTCAAGGCTCTATGAAATCTATTTATGTGTTTTCATGACGGTTGACAGCGTCTGTTCACCCTAACATACGAGACATAATCTGTCCCGCGTTAGCAATGATTATGTCGCATCAAAATTCATGATCCTGCCGTTATAAGGGTACGAGAGCTCCACTGCAAGCACCGCAAAATTCCGGAAGCAAAGAAAGTGTGGAGAACATGCGAAGAAAGAGGGTGGGAGAAGAGGCGGCGTCCGGCGCGGCGCTCTCTTCCTCTCTATTGGGTCTAATGCGTTTCCAGCCAGCGCTCTGCTTCAAGCGCCGCCATGCACCCGGAACCGGCCGCCGTGATGGCCTGACGGTATTTCTTGTCCTGTACGTCGCCCGCGGCAAAGACGCCTTCTATGCTGGTACGCGCCGTGCCCGGCTCCGTGACCACATACCCTTCCGCGTCGAGCGTGAGCTGCCCTTTGAACGGGTCTGTGTTGGGCCTGTGGCCAATGGCATAGAATAATCCGCCCACAGGCATTTTGGAATCCGTGTTGGAGATAACGTTCTTCACTGTGATCGCGGACAACTTGGTCCCGTCGCCTTCAGCAGAAACAGGCACACTGTTCCATACCATTTCGATCTTGGGATGTTTCAGCACCCGCTCCGCCATAATGGTAGAGGCGCGGAGCTTATCCCGCCGGTGGACCAGATAGACTTTCGACGCGTACTTGGTGAGATAGGTGGCTTCCTCCGCCGCTGAGTCTCCGCCGCCGATCACTGCCAGGGGAACATTTCTAAAGATGGGCAGGGCGCCGTCGCAGACCGCGCATGCCGAGATTCCTTTCTGCCAGTAGCTCTCCTCTCCCGGGAGCGACAGGCGGCGCGCGGTGGCCCCCGTAGCTATGATGATCGCCTCCGCGAGTTCCGGCTCCTGATCTTCCAAGCCTTCGCGCCAGAGCTTGAAGGGCCGCGCGCTCAGGTCCACTTTCGAAATCGTTTCTGTGTGGATGACCGTTCCAAATTTGACCGATTGGGCGCGCATCCGGTCCATCAGCTCCGGCCCCGAGATTCCCTCTGGAAATCCGGGGAAATTCTCCACTTCTGTGGTCGTGGTGAGCTGGCCTCCCGCGGCCGTGCCGCCGGCCATGAACCCCTCAAAGAGAACCGGGGAGAGGTTGGCGCGCGCTGTATAGACCGCAGCCGTATGTGCGGCCGGGCCGCTTCCAATGATAATGACTTTGTGCTTCTGACCCATCTGCTACTCAGTTTTTCCCACCGCCGGGTAAAGAAACACTTTCTTTGCGCGGAGTCCTGAAAAAAATCGCCCCGTGCAGAGTCGCATTTGGACCCTGGAAGAAGCGCGGTCGGCGCTCCCCGAAATCCAGAGCATCACAGAAACGGCCTTCCGGCGTTCAGCGGAGATGGTACGGGAAATCGAAGGAAAGATCCTCCCGGAAAACGAACAGG
>JACPZR010000469.1 GCA_016195395.1 Spirochaetia bacterium | reverse complement strand
TGCCAGCCAGTCAAGGTAGGCCGGATTTCCGGATGTTACAGGCAGCGCTAAAACACAGGGGACCGTGTAGCTGTGCAGTTTCAAAATGCGCTCCTGCGCGGCCGCGACCATATCCTCGCGGACCTTCACAATCAGCACGCACTCCGATTCCCGGGCGATCGCTCCGTTCCAGTGATAGATGGACTCCATCCCCGGCAGAATATTTACACAGGCGCACAGTCGCTCCTCCACGAGAGCGCCGCCGATCCGCAGCGCTTCCTCTTTGTCCTTGGTCGTTACGTAGAGAAGCTGGACTGCCATTGGTGCGGATTTGTCCTTATGGGAGCGCCAGGTCAAGTGGACTTTTGTATGGCAGCGCCGGCCCACAAACGGCGCTCTCATCGGTCTTGGTTCGACAGAGCGTTTGTCGCTCTCCGGACCGCGACAAACAAATTGCACCTGGCTGTGTCGTAAATATTGGTTGTGATGCGCGCTTGCGCCCCAATTTCTGGCATATGAGTGGCAAACCTTTTTCCAATAAAGTAGCATTAGTAACCGGTTCCGCGCGGGGCATTGGACGCGCCATTGCGGAAGATCTCGCGGAATGGGGAGCCAATCAGGTCATCCTTGACGTCCGTCAGGAAGACTGCGATAAGACAGCATCGGAAATCGCGGCAACGTACGGCGTCAAAGCAGTCGGTGTAGCCTGCAACATCACAAAGAAATCCGATGTTGAAGCAGCTGCAGACAAAGTAAAATCCACATTCGGCACGCTCCACTTCCTGGTAAACAATGCCGGCGTTCTCAAAGACAACCTCCTTCTCCGCATGAAAGAAGAAGAGTGGGATCTGGTGATGAACGTCAACCTGAAGGGCGCCTTCCTGATGACTCAGGCTATGATGCGTTATATGATGAAAGCGGAAGGTGGATCACGGATCGTCAACGTCAGTTCTATTTCAGGCGTGCTGGGCCAGGTAGGCCAGGCCAACTACTCATCCAGTAAAGCGGGCCTTATTGGTCTCACCAAAGTTACGGCGCGTGAATATGCATCCAAGGGCGTGCTCTGCAATGCAATCTGCCCGGGCTTTGTTCTCACGGACCTCACAAAGGACCTCCCGGAAGAAGTCAAGACAGCGCTGCAGGACATGGTTCCTCTGAAGCGCGCCGGCACAGTCAAAGACATTTCACGCGTTGTGCGCTTCCTCTGCTCGGAAGACGCATCGTACATCACAGGCAACATCATCAAGATCGACGGCGGCGCAGCCACCGGATTCTGATTCCATCTGGGGCCGCGGAACCGGGGTTTGTATGACACTCCCTCGTCGTTCCGTGGCCTTTTTATTTGCAGCCGCCGCTCTGGCGGCGCACTCTCCCCCGCTCTATTCTCAAGAGCGCACAGAAGAAGTCCAAGTCACCGCCAAGAAACAGTCGCCCACGGACCGACCCAGTTCCGGCTCCGCCACCGTGATCGACATGGGGGATAACGCAGCCCGCTTTCAATCCATTGACGAAGTATTGGAACGCGAGGCTGCGGTCCGTGTTCGACGTTATGGCGGACTGGGCTCTTATTCTACGCTGTCCATACGCGGGAGTAACGCCAACCAGGTAAACGTCTTCATCGATGGGATCCCTTTGAATAACGCTCTCACCGGAGAAGTCAACCTGTCTGATCTGGGTCTTGAAAACGTGCGGCAGCTGGAATTGTATCGGTCCGGCTCTCCGGGACAGTTCAGCGGATCGGCGGTGGGCGGAGCATTGAATCTCGTCACCGGACCTTCAGAGAAAGCCAAGTCAGGGGAGAAAGTGTGGACCGGCGTCGGATCGCTGGAAACGGCGCGAGCCGGCGGAACAGTCTGGCGGCCCGACTGGTTTTTCACAGGCCAGACCCAGGTGTCTGACCAGAACTTCGTCTTCAGAAACGACAACGGCACACCCGTGCTCAACACGTTAGACGACTACGACACACACAGGAAGAACGCTCAATTCCGCGAAGCGTCGTCCACGGGATCCAAAACCTGGCAGACCGGCACTACGGAAATCAAAGTACTGGAAGACTGGAAGTACCGTTTCCAAGGAGTCCCGGGCCCCGGCAGCAATCAAACAGAAGACACGGAACGAAAATTCTGGCGGAGCACCACGGGGATCAAGACGGACACCAAGTCGCTCTTTGTGGATGAGTTCCGGTTGATGTCGCGCTTCTATTACACGGGCACAGAAAATGATCTCTACGATCCCAAGCGCGAACTCTCCTCCGGCAATTCCGACTCGCACCAGCGCGCACAGCAGTACGGGATGCACCTCCTGCCGGTGCTCTATCTCACGGACTATCATCAAACGATTCGAATCCTCCTGGCGTCGGAAAGACAGGCGCTGCACGCGGACATCCGCAATCAGTACGACCAGCTGGTAGACCGCGTCCCCGCGCGTTTCCGCACACAGAGTTCCGCGCACATTGAGGATGAATTCAGCTTCTTTGAGGAACGACTGCTCATTGCGCCCTCCATCAAATACGAACACATCATGGACCGGTTCTATCAGGAAATTCGGAGCCTGTCAGAGTTTGACGCAAGGACACGCGTGCGGCATGAATTCACAAACTACGGACTGGGTGTGCGGTTCACTGCCATTGCCCGTGAGAAATTCAAATGGTACTTCAAAGCCAACGGCGCCAGCGAAAAACGCATGCCCAACTTTCTGGAACTCTTTGGTGAACAAGGGACGGTGCTGGGAAACCCGGATCTGAAACCGGAAGCGTCGGAGTCGGTGGAGGGCGGGACCGGGATCGCGTGGAAGAACCCGTCGCACGAAGGAACGCTGGAGGTGAACGCCTTCTCAAAGAAAATCAAAGACATGATCCTCTTTGTCCCCAATTCGCAGTTCTCGCTCCGGCCGGAGAACGTGGACGCGGCATCTATCAACGGTGTGGAAGTGACGCTCAAGGGTAAGGCGTGGTCTATGATTCGCGGAGATCTGAACTATACGTACCAGCGCGCCATCAATGAAAGCGATGTCACCTATCTCCGAGGAAAATATCTTCCGCTGCGTCCACTCCATGAAATGCGGTCATCTCTGGCTCTATTCAACAACTACGGAGAAGTGGGAATGGAGGCGGATTTTACGGGAGCTGTGTTCAAAGACCGCACCAATGAATATTTTGGTTATC
>JACPZR010000468.1 GCA_016195395.1 Spirochaetia bacterium | reverse complement strand
TGAGCGGTTGTTCCGAAGCGTCATACGAACGCGCTACCGCTTGATCCCTCATTACTACTCTCTGGGTTATCAAGCGCAGGAGACCGGCCTTCCCATCGTGCGCTCTCTGGAAATGGTGGACCCCTCCGCGCGTTCCGCGGAGACACAGGACGGCCACGCATCGTATTTCTTTGTTGGGGACGACATGCTCGTAGTATGCGCAAAGAAAGCGCGCCTGCCGCGGGGAGTCTGGTTCAACGTCCGCACCGGCGGCGTGGAGTCGGCGGGCACGCCTGTGACGTGGCAGGACGGCCCCATCCCCGTTTTTCTGCGCGCCCCCTCGATGCTTCCAACGGCACGACCATCGCTCACAGTTGTCCCGGGAACACACAACAAGACAATCAAGGTGCTCTGCGTTCCGGGGGGACGCGCGGTGTATGATCTCTACGATGATGATGGAGAGGGGAGCGCGTACAGAAACGGAGAGTTCTCACTGACGCGCTTGGAAGGCATCTGTGAGCGCGCATCCGTCACCCTGACGGTTACTCGGACCGGAGGGAGCTTGGAAACAGACCGCGCCTTTGTGTTCGCGATCCCGGGCGTACGATCATTGGGACATAACGCTCCGGCAGGACAATCGGGCACGGCACAGTGGCGCTATCACCGTTCGCGCTCCATTTTGATGGTCCGGTTTTCCCCGCACAAAGACGCGCAGCAAACGTTTCACCTCTCGGGCATAGACATCAATCCGGCCTTTTTCGCTTGACCCTGGCCTTATTGACACGCACCCACGCGTATGCGGATAGGGGGAAAATTCGCGTGGGCCGGGGGCGCCGTTACGGCTCTTCTGCTCGGCGGCACGTTCTATTTTTCCAACGTTCTCCTCTATCCCGGCCCTCCACGTTGCACTGACAACCACTACGTCTTCTGCAAAGACCCCGCACAGTTTGGCCTGGCCTTCCAAGATGTTGAATTTCAGACTTCTGACAATGTGACGATCAGAGGCTGGTACGTTCCCGGCAGACCGGACGCTCCTGGAGTGCTTCTTGTGCACGGGCGCGGCGCCACGCGTTACGAAGGGATGCGCTATCTGCCGTCGCTTCATGCCAGGGGATTTTCTGTTCTTCTCATTGACCTGCGCAACTGCGGACAAAGCCAGAAAACCTTCAACTCGATGGGCTATCACGAGAGAAAGGATGTGCACGGAGCGATCGACTACCTTCTCGTCACAAAGAAACTTCCCGCGGCCGGCGCATTTGGATTCTCGATGGGCGGAGCCGCCACGATTCTTGCAGCGGCAGAGGACAGTCGGATCCGGGCTGTCGTGGTGGAAGGCGCCTTCGCGGATGTCGACAACGTGATCGCTGAGGGGGCCATGCGCGATTTTCACATGCCGCGCTTTCCGCTGTTGCCGGTGGTCGAAGTCCTGTACGCCTGGCGCGGAAATCTGTCCATCTCTGAACTGCGGCCGGTAGACAAGATTGCTCTCATTTCCCCCCGGCCTGTCTTTGTAATTCATCCATTCGACGACGACACCGTACCATACCATCATGGACTCGAGCTGTTTCAGGCGGCAAAAGAACCCAAGCAAATGTGGTCGGTTGAAAACCCGGGGAAACTACCCCGGACACATACTCGCGCCTGGCAGCTGGACAAAGCCCGGGCGGAAAAGGAGATTCCGGATTTTTTTGAGCGCTCGCTGCGCTGATCCGGCCGGTATTATGGCAATAACGTTGGTTACAGGTGGAACGGGTCTTGTGGGATATAACGTCATCCAGGCGCTTCTCAAGCGCGGGCGGCGTGTGCGCGCCATGGTCAGAAATCCTGACCGCGCCCGTTCCATATTGAAAGACGTGGACTTCATGGCCGGAGACATTACGGACGTGGATGCTGTGCGCCGGGGCATTGAAGGATGCAGCGTCGTCTACCACTGCGCCGGCCTTCCTGAACAGTGGCTTAAAGATAACGCTGTTTTTGAACGCGTCAACGTGGGCGGCACACGGAACATCGCGGAGGCTGCGCGCGTGGCGCGGGTCAAGAAATTCGTCTACACAAGCACCATCGATGTTTTTCAGGCTGCCGCGGGAGAAGAGTACGACGAGTCCAAACTCGATCCGGATCCCAAAGGGACAGCCTATGAACGTTCTAAGCAGGCCGCCGACCGCGTAGTCGTTGAGCTCTATGGGCGCGGCCTTCCTGCGGTATTTCTGCATCCGGCCGGCGTCTACGGCGTGGGGCCCGCAGGCTCTCCGGGCATCAACCAGTTCCTGATCGATTACAAAGCCGGGAAGGTCCCCGCGATTCTGCCCGGCGGAATGCCCGTTGTTTTTGGACCCGATGTGGGTGAGGGGCATGTCCTTGCGGAAGAAAAGGCGCGGAATGGCGCGCGTTACATCCTTTCGGAATCGTACATGGATTTTAAAGAGCTGGCCGCTGTGGCGGGTTCACTTCTTGGGAAGAAAGGCATCCCGTTCACCCTGCCTTTGTGGCTTGCAAAGACAGCGTCAGCCGCCACAGAAATCGTTGCAGGCATGACAGGCCGGCCGCCGCTGATCCCGTCCGGACAGCTGCATTTTCTGCAGTGGCAGGCACGTCCCAAAAGCGACAAAGCCAAAAAGGAACTGGGCTGGAATCCGGTCACCGCGCGGGAAGGGCTTGAAAAAACGATTCAAGCGCTGGGATTGTGAAGCTCCAACCGTTTCGTTTTCGATCGTCCAAGGGAATCATTGCCGGATGGGACTCAGGCGGGAAAGGCCGTCCGGTGGTTCTCCTGCACGGTCTGCCCACCTCTAAAGAGCTGTTCTCTAACGTTATCCCTCTCTTGAAACCCGGCCTGCGGATCATTGCTTTTGATTTGAATAACTACGGCGAGTCGGAAAAGACAGGCTTTGAGGTAACGCATCACGAGCGGGCGCACGTCCTCGAGGAACTCCGTGCCTTCCTCAAGTTGCAGCGCTTCTCCCTTGCCGCCCATGATCTGGGCAGTTCTGTGGCCGTGGACTATATGGGCCGATACGGAGCGCACGTGCAGCGTCTTGCATTGATGAGCGCGCCCGTTTATCCCGACTTCCGCGTGCCTTTGATCGTGCGTCTGGCGCGCCTGCCCGTTCTTGGAACCGCGCTCGTCTTCTTGTTCCGACGGCTGCTCCTGCGTATTGGTCTGTTGCGCGGTCTTGTGAAATCGGAATGTCTGACCCCGCATCTGATGGATGCATTTGCCTCCGGATTCGACGGGCCGCACGGCCTTCAAACACTCATGTGCAATCTAAGATGGGGCCGGCCTCAGTTTGTCTTCCGCGACTATCCGTCTACCCTCAGGACCATTCGAATCCCCACGCTCATTCTGCACGGAAGCAACGATCCTTATATTCCCAGCGCGGACGCGGAGCGGCTGGCGCACGACATCAAGGGAGCCCGGCTCACTATGATCCAAGGTGGGAAGCACTTCCTGCCGTTGGATTATCCGCATGAAGTGGCAGAAGCGCTGAACATGTTTCTGTAGACGTCAGAGGTGGAAACCAACAGTGATGAGCCGCGGTTCACACGCTTCTCCGTTCACACTGTTCTCCAGCCTTCATGCGCCCAAGCGGATTCCGATCTGGTAGACAGCAAGGGCCGCAATGTATGCAAGCGTCGTCATGTAGACGAACAAGAACGCGGCCCACTTCCAGCTGTTGAGTTCTCGGCCAACCGTGGTCACAGTGCTCATGCACTGACAACAAAGCGCAAAGAAGACCATGAGACTGACCGCGACCAGCGGGGTATAGACCGGCCTGCCGTCGGGACGTTTGTCCTGCGCCATCTTTTCACGGAGGCTGGACCCGGCAGCGCTGTCAGCGTCGCCCGCGTAGATGATCCCAAAGGTAGCGATAATTGTCTCCCGCGCGGGAAAAGCGGAAAGAATCCCGATCGTAATCTTCCAGTCGTACCCCAAGGGAGCAAATACCGGCTCAAGGGTCCTGCCAGCGCGGCCAAGAAAGCTCTGCTCCAAGTACGCTGTATCAGTCCGCTTTTGAATCTCTGAAGCGGCGCGCGCCTTAAACGCCTCACGGTCGGCCGACGGTTTGGCGGCCAGTTCCGCCTGCACTTCTCTCTCAACCTCAGCCCTCACAGACTCCGGACGTGGAAAATAAGACAGGGCCCAGATGACAATCGACATCGCAAAGATGATCGTCCCGGCGCGGCTCATGAATTTTCGCGATGCTTCGTAGATTTGAAAGAATACGTTTCTCCACTGCGGAATCCGGTACGGCGGCATTTCCAGAAGGAAGGGCATGGGCGGCGTCTTGAGCACACCACGGTTCAAGATGTAGGCAATCGGAAGTGCCACAAGAATCCCGAATGCGTGCATCACAAAGAGCGCGAGCGCGGCCATTGCGGATCCATAGTGCGGCTCAATGAAGGCTCCGATCAAAAGCAGATACACCGGCAGACGCGCCGAGCATGACATGAGCGGAGATACGAGCACCGTCGTGATCCGCGCGCGTTCATCCGGAATCACGCGGCTGGCCATGACCCCGGGAACTGCGCAGGCAAAACTGGAAAGCATGGGGATGAAAGAACGTCCGTTCAATCCCGTCCAGCCCAGGAGCTTGTCCATCAGGAAGGCTGCGCGCGCAAGATAGCCGCTGTCCTCAAGCACTGCAACGAATCCAAAGAGAATCATGATCTGCGGGAGAAACACAACTACAGACCCGGCGCCGCCAATGACCCCGTCCACAACCAGAGATCGGAGCATGGGGGCGCTGGACAGGAACCCGTCGGCGGCGCCTGACGCGATCTTGAAGGCGGCCTCAATGACGTCCATGACGGGACGCGCTCCGGAATAGATGGAGCTGAATACGATGAGCATGATGCCCGCAAACAGTCCCGGTCCAAACAAGCGGTGCGTGAACACAGCATCGACTTTGTCTGTAAACGTGGACTCTGCGGCGCGACGGCTTTCTACAACAGTAGACACCTCTTCCGCCCAGTTGTAGCGCGCGTGGACAATGCGTGACGGCGGCACAGCGCCGATTCCAAGACTTGACCGCGCAGCCGCCGCTGCATCGGCCAGACCTTTTGCGGTATGGGACACTAACGGCGCATCTTCACCGTGATCAGAGAGTGCTTCGAGCGCCTCAAAGACGTTGACTGGTTCACTGCTTTCACTGAGAATTCGTTCTACTGCTTTGGATAACGCTCCACCATAAGAGACAACCGGCCGCGCAAGCTTTGGGTTATGCAGGAATTCGAGCGCTTTCTCGCGGAGCTGTTCGTAGCTGTGCTCGTCAGAGGCAATGACGGGAACCACGGGCACTTTGAGTCGCTCCGCAAGTTTTGGAATATCCAGACGGATGCCTTCCTTTGACAAGAGATCCGTCATGGTCAGCACGACGATTACGGGAAGGCCCAGTTCCACAACCTGAGAGAAAAGGAAAAGATTGCGCTTGATGTTTGTGGCATCGAGGACAAAAAGAAGCAGGTCCGGCCGGGTATCAGAAGTGAGACGACCCATGGCTGCGTCCGCCGCCACCTTTTCGTCACGCGACACAGCGCGCAGACTGTAGAGCCCTGGAAGATCGACTATGTCTACGTGCGCATCGTGAAGCAGAGCGCTGCCCGTGCGTCGCTCAACGGTGACGCCGGGGTAGTTGCCCACTTTTTGACGGGCGCCGCAGAGAACGTTGAAGACCGTCGACTTGCCGGTATTGGGGTTGCCAATCAGCGCAATGAGCGGTGTCTTCTTAGAGGATTCGGCCGGCGCGGCGGGGGCGCTGGAGCCCGCTTGGCTCAAATCTCTATCTCCACCCCTACGGCACTCGCATCCGCGCGGCGGAGGCATAAGCGGTAATTGAGGAGGCTGATCTCGATGGGATCACCAAAAGGGGCCGACCTGAGGACAGTGATCCGCTGGCCGGGAATCAGTCCCATTTCAGCAAGGCGCAGTCCCACACCGTCT
Source organism: Spirochaetia bacterium (assembly GCA_016195395.1). The sequence continues at coordinate 4,709 of JACPZR010000468.1, read as the reverse complement.
TCACGGAGAACGCTGACCACAGTCGCTGAAGCTCCAATGCTCACCTTATCGAGAGTACTCATATCAATTCCGTCCCGGGGCAGAAGGCGCGCATCCGCACCCATTGCAGTGGTCCTTGGCAGCCTTTGGCACGAGCGTCCGACGAATCTGCATGACTACGTACAGCCCGGCCAGCGCCACTGCGCCTGCGATGATTGCGATTTCGGCACTCATAGTTTCCTACAATCCCCTGATAGACCAAGGAACCAGGACTGCCAGAGTCCGTCAATCATAATTGAGATTAAGTCTCAATATAAAACCATGATTTTTGCTAGTCCAGTTTCGCAATAACCTGTCTGTTCTTGATTCCTGTTCTGTCCGCTAGAAGAGCTCCCGGATGCCGAGCGCCGTATCAAAGACGTAATCCGCTTGGGATGCTTCCACAAGCGACGGGCGGTATTTACCCGTCCGGACTTGGACACCAACCAAGCCGGCGGCGCGCGCACCCCGCACGTCGGCGTCGAAATCGTCTCCCACCATCGCGGCCTCGGAGGGCTGGAGAGACATGTCGTCCAGCGCCAGGCGGTAGAAATCCGGAGACGGTTTGCCGATGACAACGGCCTTGTGCCCGGTGGCATATTCCAAACCGGCAATGAATGCGCCGATGTCCAAGCGCAGGCCCTCCGCCGTCTGCCAATAACGTCCGCGGTGCAGAGCCACCAGCTCAGCCCCGCCGATCATCTCGTGAAAGAGTTCGTTCATCAGAGCGTAGTTCCACTTGTCCCCAATGTCTCCCACCACGATCACATCCGGATGTTCGCGGACGGATTCAAATTCTGAGAACTCACTCTTGGGCGCGTCGCGCAGCACAAAGCGACACCGCGGTTTTCCTTTCCGACGCAGATACGTAAGCGCAGCTTTCACAGGGTTTACAATGTGCGCCTCGTCCGTTTGGAGGCCCATCGCCTGAATCTTGGCCGCAAGAGTAGCCGCGGATTCTGTGGTGGTATTAGTCACAAAGCGGTAGGGAATGCCGCGCTCTTTTAAGAATCCCACCGTTTCCACGGCAAAATCGTAGAGCCCGGTATCGTCGTAGAGCACCCCGTTCAAATCCAAAAGGACGCCTTTAATGTGCCGCATACGAACCCCCTTCAGACACTTTTCAGAAATTCCCGCACCGCGCCCAAAAACGCCGCCTGCGCCGTATAATGGAGGTAGTGATCCGCCCCGGGCAGCGTTAGTATCTGCGCCCGTGGAAAACGCTCCATGATCAAGGTGCGGTCCGATTCCAGCACATACGAAGACGCGCCGCCGGTGATGAACAAAGCCGGTCCATCGTACGATCCTGAAAAATCGCGCTCTTCCATGAAACGACTCCCCTCCAATCCGTCAACGTTGATCTTCCATTCAAAGCCGGTATCCGTGCGCATCAGATTCATCTGCAAAAACTGTCGGACCATGGGATCAGGATGTACCAAAGACATGGCGCGGTCCACTTCTTCACGCGTGCGCATACCACCTACGTCCGTGCGCAGAGCCGCGAATTCTTTCTGGTGGTGCGGCGGATACGTTCGGGGCGCAATGTCCACGATGATCACAGCTCTGCTCCGGTTTTTTTGGGAGGCACTGAGCGCATAACGCATAACAACCAGCCCTCCCATAGAATGACCCAGGAGAACGGACGGCTCTGCCGTATGAACGGACAACCAGGCATCCAAGTCCCCGGAGAGATCTGATAACGTGTGTGTAGCCGTGTGCGGACTCTCGCCGTGATTGCGTTGGTCGAGGGCATAGACGTGATATGCGTCTGACAACGCCCGGCCCACTCCGCTCCAATTACGGGACGACCCAAAGAGGCCGTGCAGAATCACTACGGGCGGGCCGCTCTCTCCAAACTCAAGATACTTCAGAGGAACGCCCGACATCTACGCACGACCGTAGACAGGGATGACGGCTCCGCTCGTGTCAGCGCCCGCCTCTGATGCAAGCACTGCAATCATGCCGGCCAGGTTTGCCGGAGCCACCCAGGCAGAAAAATCAGCGTCCGGCATAGAGGCGCGGTTGGCCGGAGTGTCGATCGTGGAAGGCACCACGACATTGGCAGTGATCCCAAACGCGCGGCCCTCATGCGCGGCGGTTTTTGTCAGCGCGATGACAGCGGCTTTGGACGCCGCGTAGGGACCAAGACCCGCTACGCCGTCAAGAGCCGGGCGCGCGCCCACTGTCACGATCCGCCCGTACCGACCCTGCTTCATGTGTTTGATGGCATGCTTCAAGCAAAGGAATGTGGAACGCGCATTCAGCTCCGACATGCGGTCCCAGTCGCTGACGTCGGTTTCGTCAAGGGTGGGTCCTCCGGTGAAGCCGCCTACCAGGTGGACCAGCGCATGAAGGCCGCCGTCCTTTGCGGCAGTCTCAAAGAATCCGGATACGCTTTTCTCATTGGTCACATTGGCCTCAATCGTAGTCACAGACGGACCGGCAACGGATGCCCCGTCGGCTGCCTTTTCTACGGGAATCACAATGCGCCAATTCGCGCCCACAAACGCGGCTGTCACGGCCCTTCCCAATCCGCCCGTCCCGCCGGTGATGACTACAGTTCTCTTGCTCATGCGGAGGGATTGGTTTTGGCTGGGTTTAGGGACAAGCGAAAGACGAATTTTTCTTGAACGAGACCTGACGGGGGGTGAATACGTCCCACAAACAGAATGCGAAAATCGAAAGAAACTCTCCAGGTGATGCTCGATAAGGCTGTCGGGGAAAATCGAATTGTCTCCCTCCTCACCCACTACCTGAGCGACTATGGGGAGCAGGTTCTCAACCAACTCACCGCCACAATCCTGAAGAAGTATGACAGAATGGACCTGATGGACATCGTTTACACGGCGTCCAAAGAGGTGATCATCAACGCAACGAAAGCCAATATCAAGCGCGTCATCATCCGGGAGAACGGCCTTCATCCTGAGAATGAAGAGGACTATGTGAAGGCCATCCAGATGCTCAAAGGGGAGCTGGTTGAAGAGAATGTCCGCAAGTACCGCTACGATCTGAAAGGCGAGCAGCTCTACGTAACCGCAACGTTCTACTACAACGAAGATGTCCTTAACATCAAAGTCAAAAACTCATTCATTCTGCTTCCTCAGGAAGAGGAGCGGATCCGCGAAAAGTTCCGGCAGTCTGAGAGTTTTAACAGCCTGATCGATTTCTTCATGCAGCATGCGGATGATACGGAAGGCGCCGGGCTGGGATTGACAATGGTAGGGATTCTTTTGGATCAGAGCGGGATCAACCGCCACTCATTCACGGTCTATTCCAACCCCCGCTACAATGAAACGGCTGCGCGTCTTGAGATTCCGCTGTCCAAAGATTATGTGCTCCGGCGGCAGCGCTTTGAAAAAGAGTTTCCGCAGAGCGGCAAGAACATAGAAGAATTCCGAAAAGAATTCAGCGCCCGCAAATTCTAACAAGTCCGTCCGGGCATTCATTCTTTCTCTTTACAGGACAAACGCCGCGGAAAATCCACTCTCGTGCGGAATCAAAAAAGCGGCGCAGAGGAAGCGGGAAGCATTCCCGTCACGGGTGGATCTGTCCACATGAAGAAAGCGGGCGCCCCAGGGTCGCCCCGAATGATTGCCCTGCACGGATTCAACGATACCGGGGACACGTTCCAGTTTCTCCTTCCGTTTCTGTCGCAGCACTTCGAAGTGTTCATGCCCGACTTTCGCGGCTTTGGAGATTCCACGCGGATTCGGGACGGCTACTATTCTACAGCAAATCTCCTGGGGGACCTTGCTTCCATCACCGGCTCCGTTCCACCGCCGTACGTTCTCCTGGGTCACAGCATGGGCGCCGCCGTCGCCGCCCGCTTTGCGGGCCTGGTTCCGGATGAAGTGTCAGCGCTGGTGCTCTTTGAAGGCTTCAGCGGAATGATCCCGGAGAAAGCGGAAGTGGCCCGGATGCGCGACTGGGTGTTGTCGGTCAGGAAAGGATCCGACAGGCCGCTCCGTCCGCGGCGCGTGATGAAGACAATGAAGGACGTTGAGATGGCGCTGTCCCGCCTGCATGAAAAACTCTCCCCTGACAAAATTGAAGCGATTGCGCCGGGTCTCGTCAGAGAAGCTCCGGACGGCTTCAGCTGGCATTACGACCCTGAGTTCCGGCAGCGCTTTGCTCCTGTCCCCTTTCCTCCTTTGATCAGCCGCGCTCTTTGGGAACAGATTGAATGCCCCGTCCTTTTTCTGTACGGAAGCGAAAGCGATCTTCTGCCCGGACGCGGAACGGAGGGGGATGTCCGCGCCAACGTGGAGGCATCCATAAAGGAGATCACGTCGCACTTCAAGCGGATTGAAACGCATGAAATCAAAGACGGGAGCCACAACTTCCACCACGATCACCCGGAAGACGTCCTCGCTGTCATGAAAACATTCCTCAAGAAACACGGGTTGCTGAAATGAATTTGAAACTCCTTGCTTCCATAGTCCTGTCTGCTGTTGCTGCATCCGGCATAACGTTCTACTTTGCCGGTATCCGATATGGAGCGCGCGCCACGGAGGACGTGAAGACCTATCTGGACCAGGCGCATAAAGCAGAACGCGCTGTTACAGAGAAGGTGCCCATCTATGAAGACTTTGCGACACCGGAACTCGAATCCGCCATGCGCAAACACCTCCTCCAGGACCATCTGGAAGAAGCCAAGCGATCGGGACGCAGAGAAATCGCCTCTGATGAAG
>JACPZR010000467.1 GCA_016195395.1 Spirochaetia bacterium | reverse complement strand
GTCCCCAATATACTTGTCGATGAAGCCGCGGTTGCTCCGGATCACCGGGCCCACACGCCGCAGGTAGGAGTTGATGAAGTCGAAGTTTTCTTTGGGAGTCATAGACTCCGACAATGTGGTGAAAGAGCGGATATCAGAGAAGAGCACAGTCATTTCTTTGGCCACCTGGTCGCCCAGGTTGACTTCAACGATGCTCTCCTTGTCCAGTTCGCGCAGAAATTCAAAGGGCACAAACCGGCGGGATGCGGCATTGAACCGCGAGAGCTCCGCGTTCAGACTCTCTGTTTCGTTATGCAGCCGGACAAACCGGTTGGCGAGAATGGACGCCATCGAAAACACAAACAGCGTAAACGTGTAGGTGGTCAGAGTAGGCAGATTGATGATGGCTCGCCCTGTCATGGCATCCAGAACCACGGATACTATGAGCACCATCGATGTAGCGATCATGATCCACGCGTCGCGGTTCTTCTTGGCGGCAGACCAACCAAGGATGGCGAGAATTCCAATCAGATGCGGAATCCAAGAGGGTTGGATGAGCGTATTGATGAGAAAATTCCAGAAGTCAGCAGACGGGCTTACAATGACGGCAATGCACAGAGCGACCGGCACAATGTTGTAAATACGGAAAAACCAGTCCATGGCTGATACGGCGCCGTTTCTTGGGAGCTCGTAGTACGTGCGGATGAAATAGTAGAAGAGAGTGAGATGCCCCATCAGCGTGAGAGTCTGGGATTTCTTCATGTAGTAAAAGGGAATGCCCAGCTCATATTTCAGCTGCGTGCGCTGGAAACTGTAGATCACGAGGCCCAGCATGAAGAGGGAAAAGAACAGGTTCTCAACGTCATGCCTGCGGCGGATGAAGAACAAAAGGAAGTATGCTCCCACCGTTACGTACATGGCAAGAGTCAGAAGTTCGATGATATTCTTCAGATAAAATTCCCTGAGAATGAGCGCCGTGGGGCCGATTTCCACGCTGTCGCGGTAGATTCCCAGCTCCCCCTTGATGATGCCACGGACCTGCACAATGAGTTCATTCTCTCCGGGCCGGAGAAGCCCGGCCGGGATTTCGTAGATGCGGACCTTGTCGTAGGCCTGCGCGCGTTCGGAATCCCAGTCGCCCGTTTCGCCGATCAACGTTCCGTTCAAGAATACTCTGTCCCTGTCTGTGATTTCTCCCAGACGCAGGCTCTGTCCCACGGCGCCCGACTCGGGGACGTTGAAACGCATGGCATAGGTGGCAGTACCCGCGCCGGCGAGCGCCGGGGCTTCTTTCTGGGCGTTTAAGTTCTCAGGGACAGCCACGGGGACAAAGGCGGCGCTCTCTGCGCTGAGCCGGCCTGCGGCTGCTTTCCACACAAAACCCTCTTTCGATGACAGGTTGGTGATTTGGGATGGCTTGACAGACTGCGCGGCGGCGGGCCGCATAACGCAGACAGCCAGAGCAATGCCCGCGAGCGCGGTGGTACGTGTGGTTTTCAGATGCCCAGCCTCCGCAGGAAGTCAGTGATGGGAGGCGTCACCTGGTCTCTGGACGTGTTGATTTTCATGACCATGTCCGAATGTTCATAACCCTTGATCACTGCCATCGAGAAGGCCTTGTCGTCTTTCATCTTCTCTCCGGCCAGGCGTGTCTGTTCAAGCAGGTAGTCGTGGTCCTTTTCACCGATCAGAACCAGGAGAGGCGCGTGGTCCGGAGACTTCAGGTACGACATGGGGGAAAAGCGTTCGTAATCGGGCTGTTTCCCGAACACGAGCCACGTCTTCTTCTCGTTGAATTCTTTGTCGTTGTGCTCTTCCATGTGTTTAACGTCGAGAACGGGCGAGAGCGTTATGCAGGCGCGCAGAGATGACCGCACGTCCGCCAGAAGAGATTTATTGAGGCAGAGCAGTCCTGCTATGTGACCGCCCGCAGAATGGCCCATGATGACCAGCCGCGAAGGATCGATGTGATCCAGTAACCGCCGTGAATAAAAACGATCACCGGCGCCTGGTCTTTCCCGGCAGGAAGGAATAGATCGAGCGCGTGCTTGGGGTTTGTGCTCCCCGGCTTGTAGGGAATATCCAGTTGGGAAACGACCTGATCCCTGGCCGCAAAACCATCAAAGGCTCTGCACCCAGGCGCCAAGAGAAGGGCGGACAGGAGAAAGGAGGCTGGGCGCTGCATGGAGCGAGGGGAGTCCGCCTGCGCGGCCATTTCAAGAAGTTTTCTAAACTTATAGCAAATTTTACAACGCAGGCCAGGCAGTTCCTGCCATACCTTCCCGCGCGGGAATCGTTCGATATCGTCAGCTGGAGCCCAGGTGGAGGTCTTTCATCTGGTCAATCATCTCCGGAATGCCTGCGTACAACGTCTGCATGTCGTGATCCGTCATCTTGAGTCGTGTGAGGGCAAAGGAAGAGAGCTGTTCTTTCATACCGCCGATATCTACGCCGACGCCGGCCGAGAGGGCCAGAAAGTTTGATAGGTGCACGATGCAGCAGAGATCCGGGTTGAGCTTGGCCTCTTCCGGTTTGTACTGAAACTCCACCGCTTCCGCCAGTTCATCGGGAATCTCCCAGTTGCGAAGGAGTCTG
>JACPZR010000466.1 GCA_016195395.1 Spirochaetia bacterium | reverse complement strand
GTGGAGTTCAACTTTAATCCCGAAAAGATAGAGCGTCTGCTTGTGAATCTGTTCAAGAATTCTCTGGCCGCGCTCGACTACAAACCCGGCTTCATCAAAGTCAGTGCAAGGCGCGTGCGCCGCTGGGTCCATTTCACGGTGGAAGACAACGCCGGCGGCATTCCGCCTGTGGAACTCAAGAAGATCTTTCACCCCTTTTACACCACGTCGCAGGACGGGCGCGGATCAGGACTGGGACTCTCCATTTCACACAGCATTGTCAAACAGCACGGCGGACGCATCAGGGTCCGCTCATCAGGGGGGCGGACGCGTTTCTACGTGTCACTGCCGGTGGATCCATGAAGTATTCAATTCTGGTTGTTGATGACATCGAATCGATCCGCTACGCGATCCGCGATTTTCTAAAGCCCTACTATGAGGTATACGAAGCGGAGGACGGCTACGCAGCTTTGGCTGTGATGGAGAAACACCAGATTGAATTTGTGCTGACGGACATCCGCATGCCGGGAATGGGCGGGCTGGAATTGATAGCGGCAATACGTGAACGTTATCCGCATGTCCTCTACGCCCTGATGACCGCCTACAACGTAAACGACTATGTGCAGTACGCGCGGATCCACAAGATTTGGAACATCATTCCCAAGACAACATTCCTTGACCTCCGGTTCATCCATGTGATGCTCGACAAGCTCCTGACGGGCAATATCTTTGGCGCGGAACTCTATTTCCCCGGCGCTGGCCGGGAAAAGGCTGCGTTCCCTCTCCTCTATAAAATGGCCAAGCACCGCGACGTTCCCCTCAAACACGGGACTCTCTATGTATGCCGCGTGGAAACCGCGGAAGAGAACAGCCACGTATCCGAGATGGTGGGCGATATTCTGCATGGAGCCGGCGCCCCCACGGTCATCCGCCAGGTTCTGGAAGAAATCACGAGCAACGCCATTTCCTGGGCCCCTGGTAAAGGCACCGGAAAGCAGGACGAGGCGGAAGCGCAGAGAAAGAAAAGCCAGGTTCCGCACACATTCTCCGCCTCAAGCGCGTACGAGCTGGGGTTTGGAATTCTCGAGGAAAATGCCGTGATCTCTGTGACGGATTATCACGGGACGCTCGACCGTGAAGAGATCCTCTACCGCTTGGAACGTCACGTCACACTCGATGAGAACGGTCTGCCGCTGGGCCTGGGCGATTCACACGGGCGCGGGCTTTTCATCAGCCGCGAACACATGGATCACCTGGTATTCAATATTGAGCCCGGAGTCAAAAGCGAGGTCATAGGGATTCTTTCGTTGGAACCCGGAGACAGAAACCGGGCCCTCTCCATCTTTCAAACCACTGACTGATCAGTGCACGTGGTAGAAACTGAGGTAACGCCCGCCCTCCACAGCAAAAAGACCGGGCCTCTTTCCAGGCAGAAGGCGCACGCGTGGATCAGAGAGCGGCAGGGTTCCGGTGGTTCGTAGTCTTCTACAAGCTTTCCTTTCTTCAGCGTGAACACGGTGATCCGGTCATTCTCGCCTTCGAGCATGTGCACAGCAAGGCCGGATCCGTCAGGAAACACAGAGCAGCTTTTTATGAAGAGGGGGCGCTTTCCGTCGTAGTTGAGAGTCACGGCGCGGCCTTCCCCGTCGATCAAGTGCACCGCGCCGGCAGAAAACACAACGCCCGCTCCCGGCGCGCGGCTGGGAAAACAGAGATCCGTCATGAAGTTACCGGACACGTGGCCGGACCCCTTTGAGTTCCCATTGTTATCGATGATTTCTACGCGGTTATTGTCTCCGGTAAGAAGGAGTACCACCTGCCCCTGCACGTCGCTCACGGGATAGGATTGGAAGGGCTTGCGCCACATGAGTTCGCCGGTCTCACTATAGAATGAAATCTCTTTGCCCACTTTCTGATAACGGAAATACCCGCGTCCCAGGAAAGGCGCAAAGGCCAGGTCCGATCCAGGAAAATGAACAGCAGTGCCTGTGGATTGTTTTAGAGAGCGGTCACCGTCGAACGACGGAAAGGGTTTGATCACACCATTCCATTGTTCCTCCGGCCCGGGAAGCGACGCGTCTTTTTCCAGGTCATAGACATGGGTGATCGCAAAGCCACCGGAGAGCTCAGGTGTATGCGCCGGGTAGCGGAAGAAGATGGGAGCAAAGACGGCGAATGCGAGAAGAAAAATCCAAGGCATGACGGGTCATGGAATCGATTCCCCATGACCCGCTGCAATAACGATTTTTAGAGGTACGCGCCCAGCTGCTGGCCGTTCTTCCCCGTCCGGATCTTCCGGATGGCTTTCTTCTCGATCTGGCGGATACGCTCTTTTGATAGCCCGATCTTCTTTCCAATCTTCTGGAGAGACATCACGGGTGTTCCACCCAGGCCAAAGCGCATGGTCAGAACATTCTTCTCGCGGCTGGTGAGGCCGGACAGGCTTTCATAGATATCCTTTTTCAGCTGCTCTTCTTCCAGACGCAGTTCCGGTTTCTCCACGGTGTCGTCTTTGATGCTTTCAGCGAGCGAGAAGTCTTCCCCGTCGCCCAGCGGTGCATCCAGACTCAAATGGTCCCGGCTCATGTTGATCAGGTGATTGAGGTCGCCCGTCTTCATGTCGAGAGCTGATGCAAGATTATCGAGGCTGTATTCGACGTCGTCCTGGTTCTCAATCCAGCGCTCCGCCTCTTCCAGACGGCGGAGGTCCGCTGTCCGATTGAGCGGCAGCCGGATCAGGTGCGCTTTCTGCTGGATGGCAAAGAGAATCGCCTGCTTGATCCACCACACCGCATACGAGATGAAATGGAAGCCGCGTTCCGGGTTGAATCGCTCCGCGGCCTTGATCAGACCCAGGTTTCCTTCATTAATAAGATCCATCAAGGTCAGTCCGTACGACTGATACTTGCGCGCCACGGTCACAACGAAACGCAGGTTGGCGCGGACCAGTCTGTCCCTGGCCTCAATGTTCCCGGCCTGGGCGCGGCGGGCCACGTCCATCTCCTCTTCCCGCGTCAGCATGGGAATCCGGTGGATCTCATTCAGGTACCAGTTCAGGATCGACTGATTGTTATCCGTCTCCGATTCTGATCGCCGTTTGCGGGCCGGTTTGCCTTTCTTGGGGGGAATCCCAGCGACTGGAAGGTCAAACTCGTTCGCAATGAAAGCGGGCGAGGCTAGTCCAGGGATCTCCTCTACAGGCTTTACGGGAGAGGCCGCTTCAAGTGCCGATTTGCCCTTGAGGATCGAAGTCGATTTCGTAATTCTTTTCATATCCCCTCCCATAGAGATAAATATAAGTTTAGAACTATTCTATATGACGCTGGTTCCAGGTCAAGGTTACAAAAAATCGGCGGCAGAAACCCTTTCTGATTTGACCCTGCCCAGCCAAAGGGGGGCTCTACCGCCATGCCGTGGCACTACAAAACAACCACGATTGCACTATTATTGTTCACGCTGTCACCGCTTGCCGTTCGCGAGGTTAGACCCCAGCCGAGGATCGAAGAGTTCCGTGGATCGCCCTCTGCGTACGGAATTACGTATGATGGGACAAATTTCTGGTATTCGGACCCTACAGAGCGACGGGTGGTGCGCGTTCCTCCCACGGGGAGGCCCCAGACGTTTCGAATGGGGAACCAGGCCTTCTTTGGCATGGCCTTCAACCCGGCGGACGGTTTTCTCTACGTGGGATCTGAACGGAAGCTTCTGCGGGTAAACACGGTCACCGGCGGCTTGGACAGCACACTGCCCATTCCTGTGCCTGAAATCGGCGGGATTGCGTTTGGCGGGGCGCTCTGGTATATCCTCGAGCGCGACACCGGAATTCTTCATTATTACGATCCCAAGC
>JACPZR010000465.1 GCA_016195395.1 Spirochaetia bacterium | reverse complement strand
GGTGCGCGGGTCGTTCCAGATGGTCAAAGACGAAGTGCGCCAGACCAGCGAACGCTTGGACGAATACAACCGCGAAGCAGAGATCATTGGCGAACGCCTGAGCGGAATGTCCACACGCATGGACGACAAGTGGACGCTCGAAGCCGGACGCTTGGACGAAAAATTCCTGTCGCTGGAACGCAAATTCTCAGACCGACTGGCATCGCTGGAAGGCGGCCTCTCCTCTGTGCGCACGAGCGCCGTTGAGTCGCTTCAGGCAGAAGTGGGACGCATCCGCTCCGAGATCGAAGGCTTCAGCCTGCAGACGCTTGCCGCGCGCGACGAAATCCTCAACGAAACCAAACGCATGGCACAGGGCACAAGCGACCAGATCGCGCAGTTCCAGGAAAAATATCTCAGCGCGGAAAACAAACTTCTCAAACATGCAGAGCAGCAGAAAGCCGCGCTGCGCGAGAAGATGGAAAGTTTTGAACAGGAATGGACGGACATGGAGCGCGAGCGCCTGGGCGCCCTTGACACGCGCATTCAAAGCCTGGAAAAAGAAATCGAAGCAGTGCGCCAAAAACGCATTGAAGAAAGTCTGGGTGACGTCCGCTCCGAAATCACGGAAGTGCAGGACAACCTCACCCTCCTGGGTCAGGAACTCCGCGCAGAAATCAAGACTGAGACTGATACGTCCGTATCCCGCATCCGTGAAACACGCCGCTCGGAAGAAGAGATTCTCATGCGCGGCCGCGAGCAGCTTGAAGCGCTGCGCGAGGAAGTGGCGGACCGGCTGCGCGAAGTAGAAGCGCAGATGAAAGAAGCGTCGCGCTCCCGCGAGAAACTGGAACAAACCGGAGAAGAAGTGTCACGCGAGATTGCCCAGACCCGGGACGACATTGTCGAGGAGATGGCCAAACGCGCCCGTGCCTTCATTGACGAGCAGGAGAACAAACTCGAGAGACTGGACCGCTCCGTGGACGAGCGTATTTCCCGCCGTGTTCAGGACATTGAACGTGAATCCGGACGCCTGCGTGACTTTGAAGAACGACTGACCAAGTTTGACCGGGCTCAGGAGCTGATCGAAAAGCTTGATGAAACCGTGGAAGTGATCGTGGACCGCCTGCGTCTGGCGCGCGAAGAAAACGCCAAGATGGACGAGTACATCCGGAACTTTGAATCTCTGCGCGTCACCCGCAAAGAAGTGGAGAACGAACTGAAATCGCTGGAAGCGCAGCGTGACAGGCTCCGCGACGCACAGGATGCCGTAGACAGGGTGGAGAAAGATCTGGGCCGCATTGCGGACCGGTTTGCAGCTGTGGAAAACGGCGAGCAGATCGCCGCCGAACTGGAACTCAAGATCGAACGCCTGTCTGAACTTCAGGGCAGCTTTGACCGTTACTTTGCGGATTTGACGGAGAAGGAAAAGTTCTTACAAAACGCTGTCCGCTACATCGAGAAGTCGAAAGAGCAGGCCGGGACCGCGAAAGAAACGGCTGAGAAGCTCTTGGGCAAAGTGGAACGCGCGGAAATCCGCCAGGAAGAGGTTTCCAAGAGTCTTCAGTCGGTTGAGGCGCGCTCCATGGAACTTCTCCGCCTTGAATCGGAAATCCAGAAGGTGGAATCACGGTTTGAGCAGATGGACGGCCTGATGGCGGACTTGGAAAGCCGGCAGAAGCAGATCTCCGGGATGACCAAGAAAATTGAAGAGATGAAAAACAAGGGCGATGAGATCCGCACGGAACTTGAGAGCGTGGTATCTGAAGCCGACGAGAAGATGGACCGCATGACCGCGTTCTTTCAGACCGTTGAGAAACTCCTGGATAACGCTCTTGAAGCCGAAACAGGCGCAGGCGTGGAAGCCAATGCCTTGGTTCACGCAGGAGCCCGCGGACGTTCAGAGCGCGGCGCCGGCGGACGCAAGACGTCAGGAAAGGCCCAGATCGCGGATTGGAAACGGGACAGCATCATGAGCCTGTACCTGAATCACAAATGGGACCCTGACCTGATTGCGCAGCGCATGAAGCTGGATCCCGCCGTGGTGCGCGCTGTAATCGGCAGCCACGGCAGCTGACGAATTTACGAGTCGCCCGGAGTGTACGCCAGGGCCACCTGCCCTGTGCGCGCAATCTCCGTGATTCCAAACTTGGTCAAAAGGCGGATGAATCCGTTCACCTGGCGGCTGTTGCCGGTCAGTTCAATCAGCATGGAATCCTCTCCGATTTCCGCGATGCGGCCCCCGCAGACCTCTACCACACCGAGGATTTCCTGCCGTGTATCTCCAGGCGATTTGACGCGGATCAGCACCAGCTCACGGACCAGGGATTCATAATACGGCAGCGACTTTACGTCCACAACGTCCGGAAGCTTCAGCAACTGTCCGCGGAACTGCGCCTGCGCCTCGTCGTCCCCGGCCAGAACGATCGTCATGATCGACACGTCCGGCTTGTCCGTAACGCCGACGGCAATGCTGTCGATATTGAACCCGCGCCGGGTGAACAACCCGGATACGTGACTCATGACGCCGGGCCGGTTTTTCACTATTATAGAGAGAATATGCTTCACAGACAACCGGCTCCCGCTCCCCGGTTCCATCGTCAACATTTTGTGATGGCGCGGACACCCGCTGCTGGGAAGATCACGCTCTACTGAGGAAAAACCATTGATCGTCATCCGTATCCTTTTCAGCCCTCTGCGCCTTTTGGTATGGGTTTATTGCCGGATTGCCAATCTCCGCCGGGAGAAAACGCTCCTGATTCATCAGGTGCCGGACCGGTTTTCCCATATCCGTCCCACGGGCTGGCTGGCCCGCTTTCTGCCCCGGCCCGATGTCAACTTTGTGGAGTATCTGGCCCTGTTGGACATTTTCGCAAAGAGCGGCCTTCAGACGATCATTCTGAAAATCCCTGACATCGAAACGTCATGGGCAGAGACAGAAGCGGTGGGCGCCCGTTTGGACGCCTTGGCATCCGCGGGAAAGAGGCTCGTTGCCATTTCAGAAGGCGGGAATCTGAAGACGTTGTTTCTGATGGCGGCCGCCTCAGAACGTTATACAGCGTTCGACGCGTCGTTCTTGTCCGTATTCCCATCCGCAGAGCCGGTATTTCTCAAGCATGCCCTTGCGCGTTTTGGAATCCGCGTGGAATCGTACACAGCGGGAAAATACAAAAGCGCCGCCGAAATGTTCACCCGTGATTCTATGTCTCTGCCGGCCCGCGAAAATCTGGAATCCGTCCTGACAGATATGCGCCGGGAGATCATCAGTCGCTTTGAGAGAGCCGGCGCGGCGCGCACAGCGTCGTTTCTAAAAGAAAATGTCCTGGTCCGATCATCGGATCTGCGGTCCACTGGCTTCATCCGCGACGAGATAGCCGCATTGTTCCCCTTTGAGCAGCTGGCAGGAGTGTCGACGGCCAAGCTTACACCGCATGTGTTCACGAAAGACACAATGATCGCAGAAGTCCCCGGGCCGCTGACAGAAGCCCAGTCAGAAGCGCAGGAGAATCTCAAACGTCTGGAGAAGAATCTCACCACAGACGAGGCCGTCGCCTCCCGTTTTTACCGACGGCGTTTCAAGTCTGTCCGCCTCCGGAAACTCCCGTCTGTGGCTTTCCTGTCCTTTGAGGGGAGCATCACTATGGGTCGGCCCGGCGATGAGCCGCAGACGATGGGAATCAACGCCC
>JACPZR010000464.1 GCA_016195395.1 Spirochaetia bacterium | reverse complement strand
TTCTACCCAGGGACTTCTACAAGCGCGGCACGGGTCTACGGCCAGAGCGGTGATTTCAGCACAAACGTTTCCGGTGCATCTTCTACTCTCCTGAATGGTCCTTGGTTTGTCTGCACTTTCGCAGGGAGCGTGTACGTCGCGGACACAGCAAATCACCGCATTCTTGAATTCGTGGGAACGTCCACCACGGCCACGCGCGTATGGGGCCAAAACGGCGATTTCACCACGGCGTCCGCCGGCGTGTCTGCAACGTCGCTCAATCAACCCATGGGAATTCAGGTGGACGTGACGGGGATGTACGTGGCCGACTATTTGAACAATCGCGTTTTGTTCTTTCCCCGAGAAGTTGACTAATATCGATCCCAGGCTTTCCGCTGCCCGCGGGGGTTCTCGCTTTCCAGACGAGTCGCTTTCACGAGCACGGATGAGGTCCGCGTATCCACTATATTCACCCGGGCCCCCGGGAAAAAGTTGCGCCGACGATGTAAGGGCCGCATCATGGGAGAATGGAAACGATTACTCCCCACCTCTGGTTTGACAAAGAAGCAAAAGAAGCGGCGGCGCTGTACACGTCGGTCTTTCCCCGCTCCCGCATCAAACGAACGGCAAAGATTACGGGAACTCCTTCCGGAGACTGCGATCTCGTTTCCTTTGAGCTCCTTGGTCAACCCTTCGAGGCCATCAGCGCCGGACCGTATTTCAAGTTCAATCCGTCTGTTTCCTTCATGGTTAACTTTGACCCGTCGAAAGACAAGAGCGCGCGGGAGAACCTCGATCGTGCATGGGAGAAGCTGCTACCCGGAGGGTCTGTCCTCATGCCTCTCCAGGAGTACCCCTTCTCCAAACGTTATGGCTGGCTCCAGGACAAGTACGGTCTGTCGTGGCAGCTGATTCTCACGAACCCTGAAGGAGAAGAAAGGCCCGGCATCATCCCGTCGCTCCTCTTTGTGGGGGACAATTGCGGCAGGGCGGAAGAGGCCCTTTCCTTCTACACGTCCGTGTTCAAGAACTCCCGGAAGGGAACTCTGATGCGGTACGACGGAACCCATCCACCGGACAAAGAAGGGACCATTGCGTTTACGGACTTCAAGTTGGAGAACATGTGGATGGCTGCGATGGACAGCGCACATGAACACGGTTTTGCATTCAACGAAGCGATTTCATTCATAGTGCACTGTGACACGCAACGCGAAATCGACTACTTCTGGGGAAAGATGTCCGCTGTAGCGAAAGCAGAGGCGTGTGGTTGGCTGAAAGACAAGTTCGGCCTTTCCTGGCAGATCGTTCCCAGCCTCATGCAGGAGATGCTCGCAACCAAGGACAAAGCCAAATTGGAACGCGTCACGCAAGCCTTCTTGAAGATGAAGAAATTCGACATCAAGGAAATAGAGCGCGCCGCCGCAGGTGGGCCGGCGTCGGGTAAGCCGGTCAAGGCCATCGCACGTAAAAAGACATCCAAGAGCAAGAGGCGTGTCGGCCTGATAAAACAACCCAAGAAGA
Source organism: Spirochaetia bacterium (assembly GCA_016195395.1). The sequence continues at coordinate 2,097 of JACPZR010000464.1, read as the reverse complement.
CAAGCCCAACCAAGAAGTCATCAAAGGCTAAAACTCCCGCCAAAAAAGCGGGGCCAAAACGCAAGGCGAAAGTGAAAAAGTCGAAGAAGGCCAAACGCGGATAACGCAGAATGAAGCCCCCCCTGTACAGGGGGTTTCCATCTGAATCAATGCCAAAACGACTTGCGCCCGCATGCCGAACTTGGGCACTTCGATCCGTGGGGAAATTGGGGATTCACGGTGTCCGCAATCGTTCGTGCACAATCGAGGTTCCCACTTGAACGGCCGAGCACTCCGCTTTCAGATTCTCTTCTTCCTTATCCCGTTGGCCGTATGCGCCGACCGGGCCCCCCGCCCCCCGGCGCCCACAGCCCAAAAGGGCGTCTTGGATTTGCGTGGGTGGGATTTTTCCCAGAACGGTCCGGCTATATTAGGCGGGGAGTGGCGCTTCACTTGGAAGGAGTTGCAGACTCAGGGGCAAGCTCCAGCGCAATCTGCCAAAATCGAGGGGATCATCATTTCTCCCGCGGTCTGGAACGGGCAGATTGTCAATGGGCAGACCCTCACAGGCGTGGGCTTTGGGACGTACAGACTCCGGATTCTTCTGCCGGAAACAAAACAGAAGCTCATGCTCCGTTTCGATTATCAGGGCAATGCCTACACGGCCTATTGGAACGACTCGGAGATCGTTCAGAACGGCGTCCCCGGAACTACGGAAGAGTCGGAGCGGGCATTGTGGCTCCCTCAGTACGCGGACGTCCCTCCTGGACGCGAGGCGACGTTAGTCATACCAATATCCAACCATGTGCATCGCCAGGGTGGTCTTTGGCTCCCCATACAAATCGGAACGGCGCCCCAGATCCAGGCCATCCGAGACAAAGCGTTCTTCATCGATACATTTCTGGCCGGCTCACTTCTCATCATGGGGCTCTATCATCTGGGGCTCTTCGTCTTCCGGCGGAAGGACAGCCCCTCCCTGTGGTTTGGTCTTTTCTGCATCCTGATTACCGGACGCCAGCTTGTGACGGGTGAAATGCTCCTGGCCCAGGCCCTCCCGGGTCTTTCATGGCAGGTGTTCATGAAGTTTAACTACGCCTGCCTCTTTGCGCCCGCGATTGTCTTTACGCTGTTTGTGCATGATTTGTTTCCGCGATTCTTCTTTCGCGCGGCAAAGGTAGGGACCATTGCAGCTGGACTAACGGGAATCGCGGGCGTGCTTGTCCTGCCCCCCCTCATCTTTACGCATGGCATCACTGCAAACTACATCCTGAACGTCGGTGCGGGATGCGTTATAGGCATAGCCCTTCTCCGGGCCGCGCACAATCGGCAGCCTAACGCACGGCTAATCCTGTTGGGGTTCATTGTTTTCTTTGCCGCCGTAGTAAATGATATCGTGTACAACCAGTTCGCCGTAGGCCCCGGATTTTTGATTCCGTGGGGCCTGTTCTGTTTTGTGTTTCTGCAGGCCGCGGCGCTTTCCCGTCGGATCGCTGTGGCATTCAACACCAGCGAGGAATTGGCGGAACACCTCGCGGACAAAGTTACGGAAGTCCAATCCGCGCATGCAGAAGCGCTCCATCTGCGCGGGAAGCTGTTGGAACATGAGAAGATGGCAACGGTCGGAAACATGGCCGCTGGTATTGTTCACGATCTCAAGAATCCGGTGGCGCTGATCAAAGGTTACGCGGAGATGGCGGACGACACGGATGTAGGGGCGGAGAACAGGGCGCGGTATCTCACCCAGATCGTGGCGGCGGCTGACCGTATGATCGACCTGGTGCAGGACATTCTGGATTACAGCCAGCAGTCCACATCTGTCACCAAACAGTCTGTAGATGCCGGCGTGTACATGGACCGGGTCCGTGACGTGATAACGCCCATCCTGGAGCAGAAGCAGCAAGAATTGACAACCGAGCTTGATTTCGACGGAACGGTCGACCTTGATCCGGATCGCTTTCTGCGAGCTTTGGTCAACATCGCCTCCAACGCGGCCGACGCAATGGACGGGCAAGGACTCCTCTCCATCCGATTGTTCCGCAATAACGGGCGCGTCGTATTTTATCTTTCCGACAACGGTCCCGGAATCCCCGAACCGATCCGCGCCAACTTGTTTGATCC
>JACPZR010000412.1 GCA_016195395.1 Spirochaetia bacterium | reverse complement strand
GCCAGAAACAGGGCGCGGAGGACAGCATCCATGGTATTTGTTTGTCAGCGGTCCATCGCGCGGACGGGGGCCACAGGACGTTCAAGGAGAGCCCGGGCACGGATATCCGCCGCCATGGATTCCACGCTCATACCGTGCTGGTGCATGATTTCCTCGCGTGTTCCGTGATCGATGCTCTCTTCCGGAAACGCGTATGTGTTCCAATGCCGCGCATTCACAAGAGGATCCATCTGCGCCCGTACGGCGTTCGCAGCGCCCGCATACATGTACGAATCTTCAAGAATGACAAAATGCGCGCACTCGCCAATTTCTCTGTTCAGCGTGGTCAGGTCCAGGGGACGAATCCACCGCAGGCCGATCACACGGCTCCGGATTCCCGCGCCCCGGAGATTTTCTTCCAACAGAAGCGCTGAATCCCACATTACCCCAACAGCCAGGATGGCAAGGTCCCTGCCCGTTCCATAGATTTCCGGTTGAATGTTCGTGATATCCGGAAGCTCCTGTGTAAGACTCTCGCGTGAACAGCTTGCCTTGGGAAAGCGAACAGCAATGGGGCCGGCATTGTCCGTCTCCATGTGGAGAAGCATGGCCTTCAGTTCGGCGCCTGTGGCCGGCGCAAACACACGAACGTTAGGCACAGCAAGGAGCAGTCCCAAATCGTACAAGCCTTGGTGTGTCTCACCGTCCGGGCCCACGCAGCCCGCCCGGTCCACCACAAGTCGCACAGGGAAATTCGTGAGCGCCACGTCCTGGATCAACTGATCCAAAGCGCGGCTCAAGAACGTAGAATAAATACACATGTAGGGAATCACGCCACCGGCCGCAAGCGCGCCCGCGAACGTCATCGAATGCTGCTCTGCAATCCCCACATCGAACACGCGGTCGGGGAACTTGTCATACAGTGGACGGAGGCCTGACCCTTCGATCATGGCCGGAGTGACAGCTACAACTTTATCGTTTCTGGCGACGAGTTCCAGAAGAGTCTCACCCACAACCTCGCTGAATGAAATCTGATCCGACCCGCCTTTTTTCCCAAACGAACCGTCTTCGCGGTTAAATTTGGACACACTGTGGTAGGTAATGGGGTCTTTTTGAGCGGGGCTGTAGCCGTGTCCCTTCTCGGTATAGATGTGCAGAAGAATCGGGCCTTTCAAATTGGAAACATGGCGCAGCGTTTCCACCAGTTCAAGAACGTTATGCCCGTCCACGGGGCCAATGTACCGGAAGCCAAAGTCGGAAAAGAGACTGCCCGGCATCAGGAGGTCCTTGAATGACTTCTCCAAGCGGCGCGTAAAGAGCTGCACAGCCGGACCGATGACCGGAAGCCAGAGAACAAACGTGTACAGCCACTTCCGCCACTTGTTGTAGAGCGGTGATGTGATCATCCGATTGAGGTATTGGTTCAAAGCCCCGACGTTATGCGATATCGACATGTCGTTATCGTTCAGAATCACGAGGCAGTCTGTCTTCACATGGCCGCCATGATTGAGCGCTTCAAAGGCCATGCCGGAGGCAATGGACGCATCCCCAATCACGCATGCGCAACGGTGGCGTTTCTTGAGAACGTCACGCGCTATCGCTTCACCGATCACCTGCGAAATGGACGTGCCGGCATGACCGGTGTTATAGAGGTCATAGGGCGATTCTTCGCGTTTAGGAAAGCCGCTGATACCGCCAAAACGACGGACGCTCTTCAAGCGCTCACGGCGGCCGGTAAGAATCTTGTGCGGATAAATCTGGTGACCCACGTCCCAGATCAGCTTGTCCGACGGGGTGTTTAGAACGTAGTGAAGAGCCACAGTCAGCTCCACTACACCCAGGTTCGACGCAAAGTGGCCGCCCACGGTGGACAGTGTGTCTATCAGGTATTCGCGTACTTCACTGCAGACCTGTGGCAGGTCCTCTTCACGGAGCTGCCGCAAATCCTCTGGACTTTCGATCGTTTGCAATAACCGGTACGGCATCGATTTCTTGGCGGACAGGGGAACTAAATCAGCTCCCCTTCCAGAGAGTTACGAACCGTGATGCGCCAACTGGTAAGACCGTTTCAGCTTTTCCAGATCGGCGGGGTCCTTCAGACCCATGAGCTCGTAAATGCGGACAGGTTCCAGCTTTCCTTTCACCCGGACCAGGTCCAACTCTCTTGCATACACACGATTTTTAACCCGTTCGTACGTAAACTCGGAAATACAAATCTTCACCCCGTAGGTCTTTGTAATCCCTTCCAAGCGGGATCCAAGGTTTACAGTGTCCCCCATGATGGTATAGTCCATACGCCGGTTGGAACCCATGTTTCCTACAACAGCCTGCCCCGTATTGATACCAATCCCGATATCGAGGACCGGAATGTTCCGCGTGGACCAGCGCACCTGCAGCTCTTTCAGTGCGATTCTCTGCGAAAGCGCGGCCACACATGCATAGTAGGCATGCTCGTCGTTTGGCGATGGAGCGCCCCAGAACGCCATGATCGCGTCTCCCATGTATTTGTCGATGGTGCCGCGGAAGTCGATGATCAACTCCGTCATTTCAGACAAGTATTCATTGAGCAAGTGGACCAAGTCTTCCGGTCCCAACTGCTCAGAAATCGTGGTGAATCCGCGCACGTCAGAGAAGAAGACGGAAATCTCCTTCTTGGCGCCCCCCAGCGCAATCGCCTCCGGGTTCGCTAGGAGTTCTTCCACCACATCCTGTGAAACGAATTTGGAGAACGTGTTCCGAATGAACTTTACGTTTTCCTCTTACGTCAGTGCCCTGAAGCCGATGAAACCCACGAGTATCACAAACTGTTCGATGACGACTGTGGGGAACACATGAAGGTAGCTGTAGATTCCGAACGTAACCAACAGCGTGACGGCGATATATGTGACCGCAATTCCCACGAGCAGTAAGAAGCTCATCCAAGTGGGTACACGAGGCTGGTAAATTCCCATGATGATGCCCACGGCCAGAAGGATCAGCAGGTTCACCCAGGGCGACGCGTCCCGCGCAAAATCCTGGTTCAACATGGTATTCAGCGCGTACGCGTGGTGCTCAATCCCCGCCATGTCGCCGTAGGGCGACAAGTGCATATCTTTTGCAGTCCCCACGCCCGTGGCGTAGTACATAGCGGTGAGCGTTATCTTATCATTGAAAGCTGCCGCGGAACCCGGATCCATCTGCGATGTCTCGAGGAATTCCCTGTAGCGGAAACAATACCGGCCGCCGCGGAAGTTGATGTTCATGAGACCGGTGCGATTGACCGGAATGACGACCATCCGTTCCGGGTTGGGCTTGGCCATGATGTCGATCTCGTCAAATTCGCCGGTCTGAAGGTTCAGCTTCTTCTTCTTTTTCTGCGGAATGTTCTTCAAAGAGACCGTGCCCGCAAGCCAGTCAATTTCGATGTCCTCAACGGGATCGATGCCGTAATGGTATGCAAGGATCAGAAGGTCGATACCTGGATAGTACTCGTCATCAACATCCGGATTGTAGTCCGGCTGGCCGGCGCGCTGCATGTTCACGAGACGCATGGCGACCGGAACCTGGCGGTTCATACCGTATTCGTTCTTGATAATATTCGCGTAACCGAGGCCCTTGAGCGCGCGGGCAACGCCTTCCACGGTGGGCAGCGGGAGCTTGGCCCACACGGCTGCATACTGGCCGTTCTTGACGTGCTTCAGCCGGTTCTTCTTTCTGAGAACATCCAAGCGCCGTTCATAGTTCGCGATCTCAGCGCGTGCTTCGTCACTGGTCTCCATCGGGTAGTCAGAAAGGATCGTCGTTTTAGAACGAGCGATGGAATCAGCAAGGACATCGACCTGGCGGCGTAGTTGGTTGCCGCCAATCGGCATACACTGGAAGCGCTTTCCGCAATAGTTTCCACCAAATACACCCTTCTCATCCAGAAAGCTGATGTCGAACAGGAGGATGTTGCCGGTGGCGCCGGAAAGACGGTCGGACAGGTCAGCGTAATGCTGCCAGTCCAGCGGCCAGTCGCCATGAACCTGTTCGATGGTCTTGTTGGAGATACCAATGATTTCAATGTCATCGCGGACACCCGGCGGGTTGGGCGGGATCACCACAAGCTGCTGTCCGGTAACGTCGGCCGGAGGCGGGCAGTATTTCACCGAACGGCCTTCCGGGGTTTGGAGGCCCGGCACGTCCTGAGTAGAGGGGTTGCGCAGTGTAAAGAGGAAACTCCATGAATAACGCAGGGCGATAAACGACTCTTCGAGATAGGAGAAGAGCGGAACCTTTACGAGGAACAGGGAGAAGGCCAGCGAAGAAAGAAAACCAATCATGAGACTTCCGGTCTTCTTCTTGTCGAATCCAATGCGTGTTACGGCGGCATAGACGAAAAAGATGGAAACCACCATGGCGAACAGAGACAGCCAGATCGCAAAGGTGTAAAGGTCCGGAGCCAGCGGGTCAAGGAACGGCAGAATAGAATCAACGCGATGAAACACAGAACCCGGAGAGGATGAATAAGCAAAGACATAGAGAAGGAGAGCCAGGCCCAGAACAACGCTCCAGAGGATGCCGGACTTGCCGAAGCGGTTTTTTTCTGCAGCAGCCAGCCTGTCATAGAAGAAGATCGCAAGACCCACAAGGAAGGCGCCGGGAACTACAGTGAAGTAGACCTCTCGAAAGATCCCTGCCATCCCCTCTACGAGCGACTGGTTGCCAGCCATGCTTGCGAGAAAGAGAGCTAGCGGGAAGAATACCATGACCGCCGCAGAGACAATCATGATCACAAGGGCCGGTTTCTTCATGGCGGGAAGCTTCCCGGAGGCCTTTTCAAGCTACAAGACTTTTTCGGGCGACCCGGACCAAAAGAACCAAAATCGCTTCAACGCGCAGGAGACGGATGCGCCGGATGCCCCAGCTTGGCCAATGCGTCGACAAAGCCCTTTGTGGTCCGAGCGAGAGCGTCTGTTGCGCCCGCCGGGTTTTCAGAAATGATGCGGTGATTGAGACTGCCGACGATCACTCCGTCCAAATTGGCGAGCGATTCCACATGCTCGGGTTTCGAGATGCCGAAGCCCGCAAGCACCGGAAGACCCGAGAGCTCACGCACTTCTTCGACTTTCTGGGAAAGCCCCTCCGGCATCTCGCTCCGCTCTCCGGTGACTCCATAACTGGTTACATAATATACGAAGCCGGATGCGTGACGCTTCATGCGCCGGATCCGCTTAGGCGACGTGTTGGGAGCGACCATCCCCACCTGTCCGACGTTTGTCCCGCGGCACGCAGCGAAAAGCATCTCCGATTCCGGCGCTTCAAACGGCAGGTCCGGAATCACAAGTCCCATCACCCCGGAGCGCTCGCAGGCATCCACAAAGCGACGGAGCCGCTCTTCTGGCGTGGGTGCGGCAAAGCCGTTCATCACAGGATTGAGATATGTAAGGAGAACAAGCGGCACATCGGGCCGGGCTGTGTGGATCTGGCGCGCCGCTTCAAAGATGGCCGGCAATGAAAAGTCCGGCTGTTTCATGGAGCGGACCATCGCCGCCTGGATCACGGGTCCGTCCGCGGTGGGGTCACTGAACGGAATTCCAAGTTCAATGATATCCGCGCCTTCATCAATCATCGCGATCGCAAGGGCCGGGGTCTCTTTGAACGACGGGTCGCCCACCGTCAGGTACGGCATATAGACAGGGCGGAGTCTCACGCGGGCACGGATGTATTCAGCGAGTGTCAACGGGCGAACCTTGAACGACGGGTGAGACATGCAATACGTTTTTGGGCGATGCTGCCAGCCATACACCTCACGTTTTTTTTGACTAGCCGGGCGGCGCCGAAACGAAAATCTGGCCCTGCACAAGCGCCGTCTCGCGGCGTGAGTTGCGGGAGAGGTGCCGGAGCGGTCGATCGGGGCAGTCTCGAAAACTGTTGATGGGGTAACCTGTCCGGGGGTTCGAATCCCTCCCTCTCCGCATCGCGCTGCCCAGGGGGTGGCCAAGGGTCAGTGAGACGCGCGCTGTTGCGAGCGTCTCACCACTCGCATCCCGCTCGTTGTGACCCTACTCCACCCCCCTGGGCAGCGCGCATGCAGTGTGTGGAAGGGTGAGAAGCCTTTCGGCGTTCGAAGGCGCCGTGCGCGTGAGCGCACATCCAATATGCGAGCAACGCGCAACAGCGCGGACGCGAGCTTCTGCTCGCCTCACGAGCGGCCGGATGCCGCGAGTAATCCCTCCCTCTCCGCAGAGATTCGTGTCCCGGGGTGCCGATGCGCGCGCGGTCGGACAAACGCTGTTGCGGTTGTCCGATGTTCGCATCCAGCTCACGGCCCCGCGCGATCGGCACCCCTCGCCACGCATCCAGCTCGTAGTTGGTGGCAGTGCGGAGAGGGAGGGTGAGAACCCCCGCCGGTTCGCACGCTGCCGTGCGCGTCAGCGCACATCTAATATGCGGACAGGATGTCCGCCACCTTTCGGCGTCTCGAAGCACAGGATGTGCGGAGAGAATCCCTCCCTCTCCGAATCACACGCCCCGCGGGGGGCGGCCCTCGGGTCGGCGTCACGCGCGCTGTTGCGAGCGTGACGCCGGTCGCATCCCGCTCCCTGTGACCCGGCGCCGTC
>JACPZR010000411.1 GCA_016195395.1 Spirochaetia bacterium | reverse complement strand
GGTGGACAGCTTCCCGGTCACAAGGTGGACAGATATATCGGTAAGCTGCGATACAGCACGCCGGGAGTGACGTTGATCAGCCCGCCGCCGCACCACGATATTTACTCCATTGAGGATTTGAAGCAGCTGATTTTTGACCTGAAGAACGTGAACCCTGAGTCGCGCGTCAGCGTTAAGCTCGTCAGTGAATCCGGTGTGGGGACCGTGGCCGCGGGCGTGGCAAAAGCCATGGCGGATCACATCAACATTTCCGGGCACGACGGTGGGACGGGCGCAAGCCCCATTTCCTCCATCCACTACGCGGGAACGCCGTGGGAGCTGGGCCTTTCGGAAACGCATCAGACCCTTGTGGCCAATGGTCTGCGTGACCGCGTCTACATCGCCGCGGACGGCAAGATGATGACCGGCAAAGACATTGCGGTGGCATTCATGCTCGGCGCGGACGAGATCGGTTTTGCTACGGCGCCTCTTGTCAGCCTGGGCTGCATCATGATGCGCAAGTGTCACCTGAATACATGTCCCGTGGGCGTAGCCACGCAGGATCCTGTGCTTCGCAAGAAGTTCAGAGGAAAACCAGAGCACGTCGTGAACTTCATGAACTTCCTTGCGGAAGAGCTGCGTGAGTACATGGCCCGACTGGGTTTCCGCACCGTGAACGAAATGATCGGGCAAGTGGAGCGTATTGTTCCTGTCCGTCCGCACAACCACTGGAAGGCGCGAGGATTGGATTTTGCAAAACTGCTCACACGACCCAAGCCGGCGTTTGAAACCGGTTTCTACAGGACGAAGGGGCAGGAGCACGGTCTCGACCGCCAGCTGGACAAGGAGCTGATCAAAAAGGCCAAGCCGGCCCTTGAGAAGCGCGAAGCTGTGAAGATTGAAATTGAATTGAACAACACCAATCGCACAGTGGGCACCATGCTGGCCGGTGAAGTTGCCAAACGCTTTGGCGAAGACGGCCTCCCCGATGGAACCATCGTGATCAACGCGAAGGGCACAGCCGGACAGAGCTTTGGAGCCTGGGCCACCAAGGGCATGACCCTCACAATGGACGGGGAAACACAGGACTGCATGGGCAAGGGCCTTTCGGGAGGCCGTGTTATCGTGCGTCTTCCATCCCGCGCTACATATGACGCAACGGAAAATATCCTTGTGGGTAACGTCTGTCTCTACGGCGCCACTTCCGGCGAAGCGTATATCAACGGCATGGCCGGCGAACGCTTTGCTGTGCGGAACTCGGGTGCGCGCGCTGTCGTGGAAGGTGTGGGCGACCACGGGTGTGAATACATGACGGGCGGCCGCGTGATTGTCATCGGACGGACGGGACGGAACTTTGCCGCAGGGATGTCCGGCGGCATTGCGTACGTCTGGGATAAAGAGAAGACGTTCCGCAAAATGGTAAACCCGGACATGGTGGATTTGGAAGAGCTGGTGGAACAGGCCGATGTGGACGATGTGCACCAGATGATTTCGCGGCACGTTGAATACACCGGGTCCCGGCGGGGCGCCGAGATTCTCAAGAACTGGGATGTGGAGCGCGCAAATTTCGTGAAGGTGATCCCGGGCGACTACAAGCTGGCTCTCGCAAAGATGGAAGAAGAAAAGTTTCTCGAAATGGAAGAATCGGAAGCGGCGGGGGTGGCTCATGGGTAAGCCGACAGGTTTCATGGAATACCGGCGGGCTTCGCTCACTGCGGATCCCGTTGACGAAAGACTCAAGCACTACAAGGAGTTTGAGCGGGCATTTGATCCTGACACTGCAAAGCATCAGGGCGCGCGCTGCATGGACTGTGGAATTCCTTTCTGTCATGGAGACACGGGCTGTCCCGTGGACAACTTGATTCCGGAGTTCAATGATTTGATCTATCGCGACCGCTGGAAAGACGGTCTGGAGAATCTGCATTCCACGAACAACTTTCCAGAGTTCACGGGACGCCTGTGCCCGGCACCGTGTGAAAGCGCCTGTGTCCTGGGACTGATTGAACCGCCGGTTACGATCAAAGCCATTGAGCGGACCATCATTGACCGCGGCTTTTCCGAGGGATGGGTGGAGCCGCGTCCGCCCGCGAAACTTTCAGGGAAGAAGGTGGCAGTGATCGGATCGGGTCCTTCCGGCCTCGCGGCCGCGCAACAGCTGGCCCGTGCCGGGCATGCGGTGACCGTGTTTGAAAAAAACAACCGCGTGGGCGGGCTTCTGCGCTACGGAATTCCGGACTTCAAGATGGAGAAATGGCTGATCGACCGTCGCGTTGAACAGATGCAGATTGAAGGGGTAACGTTTAAAACCGGAGTGAATGTGGGCGTTGACGTGCCTGCTAAAGACTTGGTCAGCGGTTTTGACGCCGTTGTGCTTGCGATCGGCTGCGAAAAGCCGCGCGACATTGGTCCTCTGCCCGGTCGGGAACTCAAGGGAATCTACACAGCCATGGATTTTCTTACCCGACAAAACCGGGTGAACGCCGGTGACGAGGTCCCTGACCTCATATCGGCCAAAGGGAAGAACGTGATTGTTGTGGGCGGTGGTGACACCGGGTCGGACTGCGTGGGGACGTCAAATCGTCACGGCGCCAAGTCGATCCGCCAGATTGAGATCTTTGATGAGCCCCCCAAAGAACGGCCGTCATCCACTCCGTGGCCCAATTACCCCAGGATACTCCGCACTTCTTCGAGTCATGAGGAAGGTGTGATCCGTGAATGGGCGGTGAACACAAAGGGATTCAAGGGTAACGCTGCGGGCGAGATCACTGCTATCTACGGCAATCGCGTCAAGTTTGAGGGCGGAAAATTCGTGGACATTCCCGGGTCTGAGTTTGAGTGGCCGGCCGAACTGGTTTTGATGGCGATGGGCTTCGTGAATCCGATTCAAGAAGGTCTGATCGATCAGCTTCAGGCGTTGGGATTGGAGCTCGACGAGCGCAAGAACGTCAAAGCCAAGTTTGGCGTTGAAGACGGCACATTTGCCACTTCAATTCCGGGAGTTTTTGCCTGCGGCGACGCCCGCCGGGGTCAGTCTCTGATAGTCTGGGCCATTTCGGAAGGGCGCAAGTGTGCGGCACAGGTACACAAATTCCTTTCCGTGCCTCCGCCGCGCTGATCCAGGCTAACCCTCTGGGGCGGCCCGCGCCGCCCCTCAATGCGCCCATGCCGACGCTTCAGTGAAGGCGGCCTTTGATGAAGGCCGTGCTGCCTGTGCGCGCTGCGTCTGATAAACCACGCGGTCGCACCTGGCATAGAAAGCTGCTTGATCTATCCGTGTACCGGCCCGAAAGCGACGCATGCTCTTTTTCAATTCCACGGCCGTTTCAATGCTCATCTGCGTCATTTTTGCGTTGGTTACCGTCGCGTATTTGGTGAGTCTGAAGAGCAAATCACCCTCGACCAGATCACTCATTGCCTTCTTCACCGGGAGCATGCTCGTCAACCTGGGTTTCTTCATCGCTGCCTTCATTCCTCATCCGCTGGCAGTATACCATCGGTTCCTGACGGTGGGCGGAGCTCTCACGGCCGTAGCCATGATGAGCCAGTTTGCTTACAGATTCCCCAGGGCCAATCAGGTGAAGGAAGCCCGCATTGTATTCATCATCATGGCCCTGGCTTCCCTTGGCGTCTTTTCAGAATTTGCGGTGAAAGCGTTCCGTACGGAACCGGAGTTTTTCTTTGCAGGCGGACTCTTCAATTTCCCGCAGGAGATGGGCCGGCACGTAGCGCTGACGTTGGTTTCCATGAATGCCTGGTTTCTGGTCGCAATGATCCGCCGCGCTGTTTCCCATAAGGGCGACGAGCGGCGGGCGATTATTCAGCTGACTCTTGCGATGCTTCTCCCGTCCATGGGACCCAATATTGCCAACGCTCTCTATCAACAGGGCCGCATGGATCACCTAACGTTTGAACAGCTCTTTGTCTCCATGACTCTGATTGGTTTCTTTTTCATTACGATCGTTTTCATCAATAATGCCGTTGAACGCACAAGCTTCATGATCAAGATCATCGGTATCAGCCTCGTGACCATTCTGATGGTGGTCCAGGGCCTTACGATGATCGTTACTTCATCACAGGAAAAGTTTTTTGATCAGACGGCCGTACTTCAAGGTTTGAACCAAGTGAACCAGCCTGAAGGCAAACTCGTATCGGAAGACATCGCGTACATTCTCTCGTACACCGAGAAGGCCGGCACGCCGGCTGTGCGGATTGTAGAGAATCGGACCGGCGCAACGTTAGACGCGGGAGCCATGGCCGCCGATATCCGGCAGAGTCTGGCCTCCGGGGGAGCGGGACAGCGTCTGAACCGCCGCCTGAAAGAGCATTCCACACACCTCTACTTCGGCTATGTGGTGCCCGCCGCAAACGGCGCGTACTTGGAAGTGGGATATCCCATGCTTACATACCGCGCCTTCATTGACGTGTCCGCCCGGAAGATCGGACTTACTCTGTTAGTGGTATCTGCGGTGATTGTGATTCTTTACCCCATATTCTTTTCGCGGAGTCTGGTCCGTCCCCTCAATACCCTTGTTACAGGGGTGGGGGAGGTGAACACGGGCAACCTTACGGTGAAGATTCCAGTTCTTGTGCAGGATGAGATCGGGTACCTCTCGGAGTCGTTCAACCGGATGGTGGTGAGTATCCTGGATGCCAAGAATGAACTGCAACGTTATGCGGAAACGCTGGAAGACAAGGTGAAGGAGCGGACCAGAGAAGTCACGGTGAAGATGGAGGAAATCCAGGCCCTGAAAGTCCAGCAGGACGGAGACTACTACCTGACGTCCCTGATTGAGCGTCCGCTTGAAACCAACTGGAACAAATCCAGAATGGTTGAGACCAGCTTCTACATTGAACAGAAAAAGAAATTCTCGTTTCGGAACCGCAGCGCCGAACTGGGCGGCGACATCTGCATCACTGGGAATCTGCGATTTGGAGAGGAAGGCCAGCGCTACATCGTATTTCTGAACGGGGACGCAATGGGAAAATCCATGCAGGGCGCCGGTGGAGCCATTGTTCTGGGAACAACAATGAACAACATCATGGCGCGGTCCTCCGGCGTGAATCTGATGATGACTCCCGAGGAGTGGCTGACACAGGCGCACAAAGACTTGGATAACGTCTTCAAAACATTTGACGGCCTGATGCTTGTTTCGGCCGTTCTGGGGCTCATCAACGAGAAAACGGGAAAAATGTGGTTCTTTAATGCGGAGCATCCGTGGACTGTACTCTACCGGGACGGGAAAGCGTCGTTTATAGAAAATGAGCTGCTGCTCCGGAAACTCGGTTCCCCCTCCGAATTTCAGTTTAAGGTAAGGTCGTTTCAGCTTGAGCCCGGTGATGTTCTCTTGGTTGGCAGTGACGGCCGGGATGATCTAAACATGTCCCCCGATTCTTCAGTGCGTGCCATCAACGAGGATGAGTCGCTGTTTCTGCGCCATGTGGAGGGCGCACGAGCGGATCTGCAGGGCATTGTAAAAGCAATCAAAGCGGCCGGGGAAATCACGGACGACTTGTCGCTCTTGAAGATCGGCTTCCATACTACGTCGGAGGCGATGGGCGGGGAAGGCGAAGCTCTGTTTGAAAAGGGCCGGGTGTCCTTGGATGAGGGCCGCACGGAGGAGGGAATATCTCTTTTGGAATCGGCGATCGCGGCGGCGCCGGACCATGCGGAAGCCCTGCGGCTTCTGGCCCGCACACATTTTGAAAAGGCAGATTTTGACAAAGCGGCCGAGCGCACGTTAGAGTATCTTGAGCTCCGACCGGAAGACGCGGACGCGTGGCTCCAGCTTACTATGTCGTACCGGAACATCCGCGACTATGAACAGGCTAAGGCCAGCGGAGAAAAGCTGAGGAGCCTCCAGCCGGAAAGG
>JACPZR010000410.1 GCA_016195395.1 Spirochaetia bacterium | reverse complement strand
TCTGAAAACACGCGGCAACGACTCCCACCAGGCCTTTCTGCGTGGGTTGGCAAAGAAGATCCGTTCCAACACAAGTGTCAGCGCATGGCACAGACCCCACAATAGGAACGTCCAGTCCGACCCGTGCCAGATCCCGCCCACTGCCATTGTTACAAAGACGTTGATGTACTCGCGGTGCTTGGCCACCCGGTTCCCGCCCAGCGGAATGTAGATGTAGTCACGCAGCCATGTGGACAGGCTGATATGCCACCGCGACCACATGTCCGTGAGACTCGTGGCCAGGAAAGGACGGCGAAAGTTCTCAGGAATCTGAAAGCCCAGAATCCGGCCCGTTCCAATGGCCATGTCTGAATACCCGGAAAAATCGCAGTAGACCTGGAGGCCGTGAAAGACGGCGCCCGCGCACATGGAAATCCAGTTGTATTCAAGCGGATGACCGTAGATCTGATCAACCGTGTGACCCAGGGGGTCCGCCACAAACGTCTTCTTAAACGCGCCGAGCACAATCAGCCGCAGGCCGGCTTCAAAGTTCTCGATCTTCCAGTGGTGCTCTTCCTGAAATTGATGAAGAAGGTCTTTGGCCCGCATGATGGGCCCTGCCACCAGCTGCGGGAAGAAACTCTTGAAGAGCGCAAAGTGAAAGACAGTCTTTGCGGGCCCTATCTGCCCCCTGTAAACATCCACGGCATAGGCAATCGCCTGAAGAGTGAAAAAGGAAATCCCCATCGGCAGAATGACGCCGGTGGCCTGGGCATACAGAGGACTGCAGGGGTCCAGATGAAGAATCTGGTTCCATGCATGAAACGAGAAATCAATATACTTTAGAAAATATAGGATCGATACGTTGGCAAGAATGGCCGCCAGGAGAAAGCCTTTCCGTCCTCTCTCTGTGGCGGAAGCCGCAATCGCCCGCACCGCAAAGTGCGTGGTGATGATGGAAAACAAAAGGACGATCAAAAACGGAACGCGGAATACAGCGTAAAAGTAGAGACTAGCCACGAGAAGCCAGGCGTTCCGAAAGCGGGAAGGAAGCGCGAAAAAGACCGCAATCGCAATGGGCGCAAAGAAGAAGTAATGTACGGAGTTGAAGAGCATTTACTTAAGCTTGACCAGCTCCCGCTTCAGTGCGCGGCCCAGCCAGTGATTGCCGAGCGCGGTGTAATGCCCGTCTCCGGGGATGATATAGTCTCTCATGACGGAGGGCCGCGTGGATCCGTCAGGCTGCTTGACCGGTTCGCCCGATGCTTCTCCCGCGTAGGCGCGCGTTTCAATCACGGGGATCTTCTTGGATCGGAAATACGCGCCCGCCCGCAGCGCATACTCGTAGGATGGCGCATAACGTCCTTTCGATGCGCATTCGATGTCCGAATCCTGGATCGTGGGCAGAACAACGATCAGCCGTATTCCGGCGCGGCGGCTGGATTCAATCAAGCGGTCATAGGCGCGGGTTGTATAGGTCATGAGCGGCTTCAGAGCTGAAACCGGCGGGTCCCCTGCCCTGCACTGAAACGCCTCCGGCACTGCCGCAGCACATTCCGGCGGGACACCCGTGTCGAGTTTGGGAGGAGCCGTGGCTGCCCGTCTCTCGCACACTGCCGGTGTGACGTTCATGTAGAACGAACTCTTCAAGTACGACCGCAGGCTTCCGGGATTGCAGGGGTCATGGATGAACCCCGCAGAGACCAGCTCACGCCGGATTTGATTGCGTGTATCCTGCCATTTTACAATGAGCTGCTCAATCGCCAGCTTGAAACACATAACAGCGTAAGAAGACCGGGTAAGCTCAAACTGAAAACGAAAACCTGCCAAGCGCGACGGATCACGCTCACGCAGTTCGTCGGTCTCATCGTCAGAGAGAATCCCGCGTGCCCGGATATTGTCCGGCATGGTGAAGTCATTCGGGGATACAAAGAAGAGAACCGTGTCGAGCTTTACGCGGCCCATCGCATCGTCCAAGCGCTTGGCGGAACCCATGGAGCCCAGTGCATCCACAGCCAGATTGATGGTCCTGAAACGTTTTCCGCCAAACTCGATGCCATCCAGGTCTCTGCAGAACGTATCGTCGTCTGATACGCCGAATCCCAGCACCAGACTGTCTCCAAGACAGCCCAGATAACGCTCCCCGGCGCGCGGCTCGGGGCTTGCGCGGAATCCCAGGGAGTTCGTGGTGAATCGGCCCTCCCAGAGCCCGGCATGATGGCGGATATTCAGGTCTACGCCGGGGGCCAGACCTACCAGGTAGTCCGGGTTATAAACATGGAGGAGTTTCAGGTCGCGGTAGTATTGAAGCTCCCGCGGGCGGACAATGCGCAGTCCGGCCTCAAGCAGAACAAAAGACAGGAGGGCCAATAGAGCAAAGCGAACCAGTTTCACGCATTCATTCCCAGGATAGCAAGCGTTACTCCGGCTAATCCCGGAAGAACAAACTGGCAGTCAAGGAAGAACAGACCCACATTTCCGGCAGGCATCCTGCGTGTGTGATACAGTACGGAAGCCAAGAGACCCCAGGCGAGGCCAAACACAAGAAGAGGAACAGCCCAGGTGGGCGCCACCATGCAGAGAGGAACCACCCCAATCGTCGTCAGCACGTCGATCCCAATGTGAAGCTTCTTGGCCAGGCCCTTCCCAATGAACTTAAAGCTGCTTTCCATGCCGACAATCCGGTCGCCCTGCACGTCACGCAGCACAAGAATCGCTGTGCGGCGGTAGATCACAAAAAAGAGAAGCGCGACAATCATCACGAACGTCCACGGTCCCACGGAGCCGGCCGGCAGTCCAATCCCCGCCGCATGCGCTGTCAGGGGAATGCCCGCTAGCAGCGTGGCCCAGCCGCCGGCAATCGTCAGATCCTTGGACCCGGGAAGATCCTTAATGCTTGAAAATCCAAAATACGC
>JACPZR010000053.1 GCA_016195395.1 Spirochaetia bacterium | reverse complement strand
AAAGAACGATCCCATATGCGTGATGGCAATTCCCAGCACCAGCGACAACAGGAGGAAGTAGATGCCGTCCACCCAGCGGGTGCGGATGCCGGAAAGCGTTGCATGGTCGCGGTCAAAGCTCACCGCAAGAAGCGGGCGGTACATCAATGCAAGCGCTCCCAGAACGACGGTTGCGTAAATCCAAGTGTGGGTCCATTCATGCGGGTCCGCGGTAACGATGTTTCCAAAGTAGGCTGTTACCAGATGGCTCTGCACGCTGCCGCTGAAGGACAGGAGCATGTGCGCGGCCGAGGAAAAGAACACAAACCCAAATGCCAGAAGAGCTTCAAGGTTGGGCGGTCTCCTCTGTTTCAAGATAAGAAACGGAATCATCATCACGGCCGTCAGCCCCAGAGTGACCGCTTCATTGTGAATCTCCATCACGAGTGCGGCAGCCACTGCACATGTGGCCGCCTGCGAGAGCGTGATCCCAAAGAACGTCATCCTCTGCAGAAGGACAAAGACACCCAGTGCGGCGGCGGCGCCGCCCATGAGTGTCCCTAATAGGAGTTGGTACTTGTAGAAAGCCAGAGCCTCAAACATTATCTGTCCTCCTTGATGATGCGCCCTGCATCGATGCGAATTTCACTGGTGATGAAAGATGCATGATCAATCGAATCGTGAGATGTCATCAGGAGCGTCATCGAATGCTTTTCCACGAGATCACGGAGGACTGCCAGTATTTCCGCTTTGCCCTGAACATCCAAAGAGGCGGTCGGTTCATCCATGACCAGAAAATCAGGTTTCAGCACAAGAGCGCGCGCAAAGAGTGTGCGCTGGATTTCCCCTCCAGACGACTGCGACAGCCTCTGCTCCGCTTTATGCTCCAGACCCACCATGCGGAGGGCTTCGGTGACAGCTCGATAACGTTCTTCACGCGCGCGCGCCGAGACCATGTATTTAAAACCTGTGAAACTCATGTTCAAACAGGCGCGGATCGTGACGGGGAATTGCCGGTCGACGGTCTTCTGCTGCGGAACATAGCCCACGCGCCGAAAATCCGATTCCAGTTTTCCTCCGGCCAGCGGTAAAAGGCCCAGGATTGTCCGCATCAAGCTGGTTTTCCCGCTGCCATTGGGCCCCACCAGGAGGTAGGCGCCCCCTTCGTGAATTTCCAGTTCCGCGCCGGAGAGAATGGTCTTCTTTCCATAGGCGATGCGGCCGTCCCGGAGCGCGAGAACTACCCGGCCGGACCTGGGGCGTGCGGAAACAGCCGTGTCCCTGCGTGTGCGGCCGCTTTGTTTTGACGTTGTGCGTTTGCGGTTCATAGATCAGCGCCTCGCCGCTGTCGACGTTATACGATCCACCATCGTTTCGATGATCTTCTCGTAGGTATTCACGCCGGACACTGAATTGACAGAAACCGGCATGACAAGGACCGTTCCGCCGATTTCACGGGCCACTGCTTCCGCGTACTTGGGATTGTTGTAGGGGGATATGAGGATCAGCTTCACGTTTTCGCGTTTCAGTTTTTCTGTTACCTGCTTGAGATATGTTGCGGAAGGCGGCACACCCGGCTTTTCCTCGATTGGCGCCGCAATGTGGAGCTTGAACCTGTCCGCAAAATACGTCATCTCCTTGTGATACACCGCTACCTTGAGCCCGGCGTACGGGCGCATCCTCTCTGTCTGCCGCACCGTGAGGGCTTTGAGTCTGTCGAAGAATCGGTTGTAGTTGGCTTCGTAGGAGGCGCCAGACCCCGGATCGATCCGCTTCATGAGGTCGCGGACATTTCGCGCTACCACGGCTGCGTTCAGGGGGTCCAGCCAGTAATGAGGGTTTCCGTAAATGTGGATGTCTCCGCGGGACCTGTCCACCGGACCCGATGGAATCTCAAGGATGTGGACGCCTCTGCTTGCATCACAATAGCCATCAGCCCCTTTTTGGATCTTTGGATTTCTTGACTGCGACAGGAGCACGGGAGCCCAGCCGATCTCGAGATCCAAGCCTACCTCAATGAAAGCGTCTGCCCTGTGCATCTTGACCACAAAGTCCGGCCGAGCCTCCATGAAGTGCGGGTCGTCGTCGCCGCGGATGAGAGACGTTATCTGTGCCCTGTCCCCGGCCACCTGTGCGGCGATGTATCCCAGATCTGTTGTCGTTGTCACAACCTGAAGCTTGTCCGCTTTCAGTGTGCCCGAAAAGAAAAGACACAGAGCCAAGGCATGGATCGCTGCGTGAAAGACTATCCGAATGAATTTTGGTGTAGTATGCATCGTTATCTCCTAGTACACATGTGCCGGGTGCTTTCCGATTATGAACGTTGCCTGAAAGTATGCCAGATAATCCCGCACACCGGTCTGGATATCTGTGCTTCGCGTCGCCTGAACCCGGAAAAACGAAAATTCAGACGGTTTGTACGTGATGAGAAGGGCTTCTTCCGCCGTGCCGTTTCGCACGGTGTAGCCCAAGGCGCCGCGTTTGTTGGGATCCGTGAAATAGTCGAACCGTGTGCCCAAAAACCACTGCTCGGCGACCTGGTATTCAATGAACGAATATCCGCCCACGCGCGTGTCCACGGGAGGCGCCGCCGGGGCAAGGGCGCCCTGTCGCCGCTCACGTGTCTCCCGGTACCAGACCTCGGAGAGCCATTGGAAGCTCGCCAATTTACCGCGTTTCCATTTTACAACAAGATCAGCGCCGCTCTGTTGCGTAACGCTGTACGGGTTGGCATTGGGACTCCAACGCATGTAAGAGAAGCCGAACTGCGCTCCCCATCCGTCCCACCACAGCGGAAGAAACTGTTTCAGGTGCGCGGTTACCAAAGGGTTTCGCTTGGCCGGGCCGTCCATGTCGGCCTCGCCGACTGTCTTCCCGTTGAATACGCCCACACTCAACTCCTGCCAGAATGACCAGGGCATGAGTGTCTGAAATTGAACGCCCGCATCCGATGCAGCCTCGTCCGCCAGGAGCTCTCGGTGGACAACGGGCGCCACCGGAAACGGCCAGTCGTGCCTGTGGATGGAATTCAGCCGGCCCACATCGTAAAAGAACTGCCCCATTTTGATGGACGTGTTGGGAATGAATGTCTGTGGGAAGAAGAGGTACGCTTCGTGAAGTTCGAATTTCATCTGTCCGTCTTCCTGATGTGCGGCCGCGAGAACCTGACCCGTGGCCAGCTGGTCGACAGCTGCAATGAACCCAAGCTCCGCTTCCCTGACGCGATAGTCATTCGTGGTCTGCTTGGGCGTGCCCTTGTCCCATGCACCGAGGGTGTCCGCCGCGGCGATGATATCCAGCTGGTAACCGGGGCCCTGCGATGCAGACCTTGGACCTTGGTTTTGTTCCCGTGGTTGCACTTCCTGCGGCTGCGCTTCCGTGGAGGATTTCCTGGTCTCCCGTTCCTTTTCTTTGGCCGGCTGAGACGACGGTTCCTTTGAAGGAATCTTGACAGGTTCTTTGGGCTTCTCCAGTTCCTTTTCCGGTTTCTGCGGGGTGTCAGGTTTCTCGGGCTGCTTTCCACCCGTCGGTTTTTCTTTCACCTTTTCTGGTTCTGGTTCCTTGGCCTTGCGTTCGGCTTCAAATTCCTTTTCAATATCAGCGGGGCTGCCAGTCTCTTCTTGAAAGTAGCCTTTGTCGTCCCTGCTTTTGTCTTCCCCGTGCGCCGCATCTATAGATAACGTTAGAAGAGCCAGAATACCCAATAGAGACAGAGTGGTGCGGGGAGCATTCATTAAAGTTGTGCGCCTCATTGACGTTACTCCGAAAAGACCGGCGACGGATTTATGGATAGTTTCCAAATGGTCGCGCTGTTAAGGACAAACCCCCAGTTTCTGCCGGAAGCGGTTCCCACAATGCCCGTGGTGTGGGATGTCGCTTCTGTTACATTCTTGGGAGTACACGGAGTATCATCAGCGATGATCAGGATGGGACTGTCTGTTTCATGAAATTCCACGCAGACCGTCATCAGCGCGCCGGTAACAGGAACTAACGTTTCGGATGCCACTTGGGCGCTGCCCATTGCGCCGTGAAAAAAAGTCACCGGCTCTCCAAATTTGATCCCATTGGCCAGAGCGACGGTGTCGGCAGCCGCGCCCCCCAATACGTCCAGACTCCCTCCGGAGCCGAGGGTGAACCACAGCTCCATGCTGAGATCGTTCCCGCTGGGGACCGTAGCATAGAGCGTGCCGCTTCCGCCGGCGCGCTGCGGCGAACAGCTTACGCCGGACCCTGCCTTGAAAATCTGGCCGCCCAGATTGCAGCCCAGGGCAAGGCCTCCCACGAGGAGCGCCCCTCTCTCCTGGTCTGCGTTATCCGCACCATGACCCAGCATGTCTCCGCACGCCGCGCCGGCGCCGGCTAAAAAAAAGAATAGTAAGTAAAATGTAAGTTTCTGCATTATCGTCTCCTTGCCGGCCGCGCAGACCGCCTTTCCCAAGGCGCATCCAACCGCACATGACCAGCTCTTCACCAGTTGTATGGGCGATTCAGGAAACGGGCGGGCCCCTTGCGTGCTGCCTTGCCGAAATGGAATTCAGCGTGACGGCGGAAACCACGGGGACGCATTCCCCATCAGCGGCCGCTTTGGGCATGGTTACAGCTTCAGGTGTTGCGCCGGCGGGATTGTGACTGCCGGCATGAACAATGACGGGACAAGCGTTGTCCACCAGAGGGACACGATCATCGGATTCGATTTTTGCGGGGAGGGCGCCGGACGCGGCTGCAACAGAGGCCGACCGGCCCGTGTGGAAAGCAATAGCGTGTACTCCGGACGCAACGGCGCCCAGGAGAATTTGCGCGCCAAGCAGCAGGGCTGTCAACCTCACGCTTCTCACCACGCCCATGGTCTTGATTTGCTTTTCCTGTGTCAATCAGGATGGCGCCGCGCTCTCGCATTCGTTGTTGCGTCCGATTCATGGCAGGCAGAGTGTTGCGTGTGACGCAGAGGACATCTGTACAGGAACTGGTGGAACGCCTGCAAAGGGCGCTGACGGGCGAGCATTTGTCCCGGACCACGCATGCGCTTGTGCTTCTCTACCGCTCGCGGAACACATCCGCCTTGACCCGGATCTATGACGATCTGCGCCGCAAGATTCCGAGCCTTCCTCCCCAGCCAGACCCCGCTCGTATTGCAATGGGAGCCCGAATCAACGCCGGACTGGGAGGAGCCGGCTTGGTCGCACGGAGAAGAGGACTTTGACGAAGTTCGTGAGTATGAGACCGCCGACGAATCAGACTGGGAGGAGGCAGATGAGTCGCACGGCCCAAAAGATACCAGCTTTCTTGGCGCGCTTTCTATGGAGGAACCGGGTCTCGCGGACGTTGTCATAACGCCCGAGCTTCTTGCGAGCATTGAAAATTCTCTGGATCTTTCCGGCTATGGAATCTCGACGCTGGAGGGTCTGCGGCACTGCACCGGACTGGTTTCGCTCACACTGTCCGCCAATGACATCGACGATCTGGAAGAACTTCGGCCGTTGTCCCGCCTTGAGGAACTCTTTCTTTCGGAAAACCGCATTGAAGATATTGATCCATTGTCAGATCTTCACAGTCTGCGCGAAGCCGACCTTTCCTTTAACCAGATTCGTGACATCACTCCGCTCCTGGGCCTTTCCGGCCTCAAGCTGGTGAACCTTGTGGGGAACCCCGTGTCGCAGGAGCAGACGAGGTCTCTCGAGGAGCGGGGCGTCATGGTGGTCGTGTAAGTTTCTTCTTTCCAAACGCAAGGTGCTTCTATACGACGCCGCTATGCATCTGGCCGATACCTTGGCGTGGGGCGCCTGCTTCTTTGCCACTTTTGTTCCCATCCGTTTTGCGCAGGTATTCTTGCGCCAGAGTCCGCGCCTGTTCACCGCTCTGGCCTTGTTTGCCATGGTCTGGGCGCTCCTTCTTCCATATTATGGCGGCACAGACTCGTCGGAATTGTTCGCGGGCTTCGGCGGTTTCCTGAGCGTGTTCATTGGAGCGCTGCTCACACGTGAAGCACGCGCCGCTAAGGGAGTGGCGGACGAATCGGTGGGCGCCGCGGACCGGCTGTCGCTCTGGATGCTTCCTTTGATCGCAGCGCCCACTGCGCTGACAGTGGGAATGCCCGGCGGGACTAGAATCCCCATTCTTTCTTACATGGAGCTTGAAGTCGTCTGGTCCACCGGGATTACTCTCTTTGGTCTCTCCGCTATCTGCAGCGGATTTGCGTCGCTTTTGC
>JACPZR010000420.1 GCA_016195395.1 Spirochaetia bacterium | reverse complement strand
CCACGGCCATCCCGGCCGGGAACGTGATCCAGTCATGGGCGTGAATGACGTCAAACTGGTAGCGACGGGCCATCATGACGGCCACTTCCGCGTACGTCTGGATGTCAGCGTAGAGACTGTCCCCGTACCCGCCCTCAATGGGGAAGAGCATCCCGCTGGTGGTTTCTACGGCGGTCTGGGATTCTACCGTTGCGCCACTGTGCGACTCCGCTGCAAAGCGGCCATAGGGAGAGAGCCGGATGTTCTGCTCTGACCAGGCACGCAGACGCGACGTCTCCTCCGGGGAAAAGAACTGCATTTCTTCGCGCAGGTCCAGGAGGTGGATCCCCTCTTCGCGTTCCTCCGTGCCCGTAAGGCGGGGAACAAGAAACAGAATTCTGTGTCCGCGCTGCGCTAACGCTCTGGCCAGGCCTTGACAGGCAATGGCGAGTCCCCCCGTGATGCGGGGTGGGTACTCCCATCCGATCATTAATACGGTGTAGGGTCTCATTCTGCTCCGGGACGAAAAAACACGAGTACCGGAGCAGCAGGGACTTGGCAACCCTTTCCCCGGAAAAATGCTTTGCCGCCTGTTTGAATGGGTCATGGACTGGCGCCGATGCAGGTACTCCCCGGAAAATCCTACCCATTGGGCGCCACATGGGACGGGTCAGGTGTGAACTTCGCGCTCTACTCAGAGCACTCCACGCAAGTCGAGTTATGTCTTTTTGACAGCGCGGCCAGTCGGACCGAGTCGCAGCGTATTACACTCCCGGAACGGACGGATCAGGTGTGGCACTGCTATCTCCCTGAAGCCCGGCCCGGTCAACTCTACGCCTATCGTGTGCATGGACCATACAGCCCGCAGGATGGCCACCGCTTCAATCCCCACAAGTTGGTTGTCGACCCCTATGCCAAAGCCATTGCGCGCGACCTTACTTGGAATGATTCTCTTTACGGATACGATAGAAAGAATCCCACGGGCGACACCGCGGACTCAAAGGACAACGCGGCCTACGCTCCGCTCGGCGCGGTGATCGACACAGCGTTCAGCTGGGGAGACGACCGCCTTCCGAACATCGCGTGGCACGAAACCGTTATCTACGAGACGCACTTGAAAGGGTTCACCGCCGCCCATAGGGAAATTCCTGCGCATTTGCGGGGCACGTACACTGCGTTTACGCTGCCCGTTGTAGTCGACTACCTGAAGCGACTGGGGATCACCGCTGTGGAATTTCTGCCTCTCCACCACCACGTGGACGAACATGCCCTTGTGAAGCGAGGTTTGGACAACTACTGGGGATATAACACACTGTCATTTTTTGCCCCCCATCTTGGATATGCAAACGCTGCCGGAGCCCCCGCCATCTGTCAGAATCCAACGGATCACGTCCGTGAATTCAAGGTGATGGTGAAGGCTCTCCACCAGGCCGGGATCGAAGTGATTTTGGACGTGGTCTATAACCACACCTGCGAAGGGGACTTCATGGGTCCTACACTGTCGCTCCGCGGAATCGACAACAAAGCCTATTACAGGCTGGATCCGCAGGATCAGCGGAAGTACGTCGACTACACAGGATGTGGAAACACCTTGAACATGCTGAATCCACGGGTGCTCCAGCTGATCATGGACAGCCTGCGCTATTGGGTGTCTGATATGCATGTGGACGGTTTCCGGTTCGACCTTGCGAGCACGCTGGCCCGTGAACTTCACAGCGTGGATAAACTGGGCGCATTCTTTGACATCATCCATCAGGACCCGATCCTTTCCAAGGTGAAGCTGATTGCTGAACCCTGGGACCTGGGCGAGGGCGGGTATCAAGTAGGGAACTTCCCTGTTCTGTGGACGGAATGGAACGGCAAATACCGTGATTCTGTGCGGCGGTTCTGGCGGGACGAGAAACATCAGGTGGCAGAAATTGCCACCCGTCTTGCCGGCTCCAGTGATCTCTACGCCGTGAGCGGCCGCCGGCCCTATGCGAGCATCAACTTCATCACCTGCCACGACGGCTTTCCTTTAGAGGATCTTGTCAGCTACAATGACAAGCACAACGCCGCCAACGGCGAAGACAACCGCGACGGCGCGGACTACAATGCCAGCTGGAACTGCGGCGTGGAAGGTCCCACCAAGGACCCGCAGATTCTGGAACTCCGCCGCCGGCAGAAGCGCAACTATCTGGCCACTCTGTTTTTGTCGCAGGGCGTTCCCATGATGCTTGCGGGCGATGAAATCGGACGGACACAGGGCGGGAACAATAACGCATACTGCCAGGACAACGCTGTGAGCTGGCTTCACTGGGATGTGCAGCCGGCGGATGTGGCTCTCCACGAATTCGTCATCGACCTGATCCGCCTGCGCCGTGAGAACGGTGTGCTCCGCCGCCGCCACTTCTTCCAGGGGCGCGCCATCCGCGGAACGGAAGTCAAAGACATTTTCTGGCTCAGCACCAGCGGTCAGGAGATGACGGACGCGGAATGGCTGGCTGTGAACGGGAACAGCATTGCCGTCCTTCTGCCGGAGAGGGCCCTGAGTGAGCTTGATCTGCGCGGCCAGCCGATTGAGGGAGAGACGCTCCTGATTCTGATCAATGCATCACCCGTGGATGTAACGTTTCGGCTGCCCAAAAATCGCCCTGAGTGCCAGTGGTGGCGCCACTTTGACACTCGCAACGCAACATTTGACAGGGTACCCAATCATGTGATTGGTGGCAGTGAATATGAACTGATCGGCCGCTCGGTCGCGGTCTTCCGCGAAGGAAGGGAGCGCCGGCACTGACCGGCAGACGCCGGTTTCGCTGGTCGGTTTTTTAAGGTGAACCATGTCTGATCATTTTAAAGTCACTACTGAAACCCGCAAGAACGGGGTGGTAAGCATCCTGGCCATCGAAGCGCTCCCGCCCAACAATACGCTGACGCTTGCCATGCTCCGCGAATTTGTTTCTCTCATGAATGAGTTGGCGGAAAAATCTGACGGGATTCTCGTCAGCTCCACTCACCCCAAGTTCTTTTCCAACGGCTTGGATGGAAAAACGCTTCTCGAAAGTCCGCCCGCCCTCAGGAAAGAAACCGTAGAAGAGATGATCCGCGCGTTCGGCCGCTTGGTGCAGGTCAAGAAACCTTGGGTGGCGGAACTCAACGGCTACACCATGGCGGGCGGGGCTGTCATTGCACTGGCTGCGGACTACCGTTTCATGCTCACAACAGCGGGACGCATTGGCTTTTCTGAACTCGCGATTGGTCTTCCACTTCCCGTTGTGTATCTGCACGGCATGCACAAAGTCGTTGCTCCGCACGCGGTGCGGACTCTCCTTGAAGGCAATGCGCTCAAGCCGGATGAAGCCAAGGCCGTGGGTCTCGTGGATGACCTCGCAGAAACACCGGAAGAACTGAGATCAAAATGCCTGAAGCGACTGGACCAAATCTTCCGACTGGAACAGGATTCGTATCTTCCCACGCGCGCGCTCTACCGGAGCGTCCTTCTCCGCGAAATTGAGCGCGATGAACCCGAGGACCTGCGGCAGGCGGGAGACTTGGTGAAGCTTCCTGTGTTTGAACGCGCTATGCAGAATATAGCGGGCAAGAACCGCTAGTGCGTGGGCCCGTGCGGTTCCATCCGCCCGGGCCGCACTGACAGCGTGAGTCCGCCGCAGCGCCGGCGCCGGTCTTGCCGCTATCGGAGAGCTGGATTTGCCGAGATGCGCAGAGCCACTTCCGCTGCAATGGGACCGGAGAATTCTTTCTGGACCGATGCGTGATTCACAGTGTAGACCCTCAGAACTTCTTCTTTGCCTTTGGGTTTGTACCGTGCTACTGCTTTTACCGGCCACTGGCTCTTCACCTTCGTGGCAAATCTTTCCGACAGGGCCAGGTAGCTGTCGATCTTCCGCGTGAACGACTCAAGTCTCGCCGCTGTGTTTACCGCTTCACCGTGAACGGTGAATTCCTTCTTGATGCTCGACCCAAAGTTCCCGAGCACTACCGGTCCGCGGGCCGCGCCAACGCCTGCAAAAAGAAGCCGCTCGACGCTCGAAGCGGAAGCTTTTTCTCTGATTTCCTTCACGGAGGAGAGAAATTCAACACATGCGGATAACGCTTCTGTTTCGTGCCCGTCGTCAAAGTAGGCCAGAAACCCGTCGCCCGTAAACTTGTTCATGTGACCGCCGTGGCGCTGGATGCTCTTATTGGCGGCGTCAAAATAGATGTTCAGGAGATCGTTCACGTGGCCCGTCTTAATACGCTCGCTGATGGTTGTGAATGACGCCACATCGCTGAAGATCATCGTCTTTGATCCCGCAGCCAGCGGAACTTCCATAGGGTCAATGCCGTTCTGCATCATGGAGAGAATCTCCGGCTGCGTATAGACCTCGAGAATATGATGCGACCGGGACATTGTGGCAAGGATACTCTTGATCGGCGCAAAGAGGGCTTCGGTGGTTTCGTCCAGCTGGACCACTTTCATCCCCCAGTCCGGGAACCGTCGCCCGCTGATGTTGTTCTCCACCTCAAGGCAGCGGACATTCGCATGCCGGGGATCCCCTAGAATCCGCTTGTAGGTGATATCGATGGCACTTTCCGGCCCCTCGAGAATCTGAAAGAACTTTCGGTCAAACACAAGGAGGGCCCCGGTCAGCTGGTCCCGCTGGTTGTTTTTCACCGACACGTCGCCGATGGCCTGTATTTCTTCTTTGGATAAATTCTGTGTGAATTCGCTGATATAGGTGAGCCGTTTCATGAACCCAAGAAAGCAGCGGGAATAGCGAATGTCAAATGTTTTTATATAACATGCGACAAAAACGCAGTGCCCGCCCCTGCCGCTCCATCAGGTCTTTTCGTCATCGATTGACAAGGGCGACTCCAAAGGCAGATAGGCCTGTGTTTCTTGTCCTTCGATTCCCAAGCCACTGCCGCGTGGGCGCTTTGGTTTTCTGCGCCGCCGGCGTCTTATTTGCGGGAAAGCTTCAGGCGGAGACGCCCGAGCACTGGCCGGAACCGTTTACGGCTCTGATCGTGGAACCGCGGAGTCGGGCCTGGGTGTCCCTTGCGAACGAGGACCTGAATGAACCCCGGCTCTTTACGCGCACCCGGACCGCGGAAGGCGGCCTTGAATATGCCTTCAATGAAAACCTGTCGCTCTTTGGTGCTCTGCCCTATACCAAGCGCTGGGATACCAACATGATGACACGTTCGCACATAGACATGATTCCCGTGGGTGTGCGCGGGATGTGGACCGAGGACGACTGGTTGGTGGCCGGCGGAGTGACGGCGCGCTTTGCATCAGGGAACGAACGACTGAACATTGGAGACAGGCATGTGGGCGATCTGGAAGCCTATGTTGCTCCCGGCGTCAGAGTCGGCGCCCTGTCCGGGCTCTTTCAGGTCCGATACAATACCGAAAGCACCAGCAGTTTTCGAGAAGAAGCTAACCGGCCCTTTAAACGGACGTGGCTCGTGGACTTTGTGATGGGTGTTGACCTGGGTTCCGTGCATCCGGTACTCGAGCTGGAGCGCAAGATGCGCTACGATCCGCACAGCGCCCGCCTCAACACGACTGTCCTCACGCCGGGAGTGAACGTAACACTTGGCGGCGTTCTTCTGGGAGTGGGAGTGCCTTACACCGTTTCAAAAGAGCGCGAATTTGATGCCGGCCTGATTCTGCGCGCCACATTGTTTTATTAAACCGCTCACAGGACTCGATCATCATTGCAGTCCGACATGCCGGGCCCCTTATCCGCCCGGGCCACGTTCAGGTGATGCCGTGGCCGCGCAGAAATTCTGAATATTTTACGTCTGCGTTCAGGATGTGATTCACAAGCCAGCCCCGGAGGAAGCCAAGTATTTCGGGCGTGGAGGCTCTACCTTCGAGAAGGCGCGCAGAAATATCACGGATGCCCTGCCGGAGCCGTCCATGTTCCGCCATATGCGCTTCTTTCTGATCGTAACGGAAGGCGGTGAACAGTTTCTCTTCGTAGGCGAAATGTTTCTCTGCGAAGGCGCCGATCTTCTCAAAAGCCGCAAGAATCGCCGAGGTCTCCTTTCGGCTGATCACTGCTTGGAGCGCCTCGTTGATCACTTCGATCAGCTCTTTGTGCTGCTCGTCGATCGAGTCGATCTTCACGCTCATGGAATCCTGCCAAACGAGGTGCATTCGTTCCTTACGGTTACAGCCGTCCGTACATCATAACGTACGATGCCGACTCCGCAAGTAATTTTCGCAAAAAAAAGCGAAGGCGCGCAAACTCTAGTGGAACTCGCGCTGTGGTTCGGAAAGCGGGCCGGCCTTATAGTGACGGATAAGGTAGAGAAGGTTCTCTCCCAGAACATGGCGGCTGTGGCCCGGCATGACGATCCGCGAAATGGAACCCAGAGACAAGGCTTCTTTGGGATTCATCAGGTCCTTCTCGTAGCGCGCGGAAAGGTCTGCCATCGTCTGGTTGAGTTCGCGCTTGGCTTCTTCCACTTTGCCTTCTTTCATCATCTTGTTGAATTTTGCGCGGGCTTTTGACATCTCATCTTTGTAGACGAATTCCTTTCCGGCCGGTCCCATCACGGCCACGCGGGCCGCCGGGAAGGCAAACACCATGTCCGCTCCAACGTGATACGAGTTCCACGTTGCGTATGCGCCGCCGAACGCGTTCCGCACAATCAGAAGGAGGCGCGGCACACGGAGGTCAATGATGGAATCCAACAGAGCCCGGCCCGCCTGCACAATCCCGCCCGCTTCCTGTTCACGGCCCGGAAGAAAGCCCGTTGTGTCTTCCAGGAAGATCACCGGAATGTTGTAGAGATTGCAGAAGCGGATGAAACGCGCGCCCTTATAGGCGGCGTGAATGTCGATCTGACCGCTGGCCACCGCGGAGTTGTTCGCAAGGAAGCCCACCACGTGTCCGCCCACACGGCCAAAGCATGTGATCAAGTTCCGCGCGCGGCCTGACTGCAGTTCCATGTACTCTCCGTGATCGCAGATCTGCTGAATCAGGAGCGTGATGTCGAACGGCGTATTGAAGCCTGTGGGCGCTGTGAAGGTTTTCCGGAGGAGGATATCTTCCTCAAACGTTGTCCGGTCGATGGGGTCATTTGTGGCATGAAACGGAGCCATGCTCTGGTTGTTGTCCGGCAGATAGCTTAAGAGGCGCAGAGCCTTGCGAAGCGCGCCCAACTCGTCCGGAGCGACGATGTCCACAACCCCGCTTTTTTCGTGTACTTTGGGTCCGCCCAGCTCATCTGCCGTCACGTTTTCACCAAGGACGTCTTTGACAACGCCGGGACCGGTCAGGCCAAAGAACGTTCCTTCCGACTGGATCATGAAGGAACCCTGGCGTGGAAGATACGACCCGCCTCCCGCATTGTAGCCGAACATCAGCATAATGCTGGGAACGCGCCCGGAAATCTTCCGGAGGGCGCAGAAGGCCTCAGAGTAGCCGTCAAGGCCGCCCACACCGGCGGGCACAAAAGCGCCGGCGGAGTCGTTCATGCCGATCAGCGGAATACCGTGCTCCGCCGCCATGTAGATCAGCCGCGCGAGTTTTCCGCCGTTGGTGGCGTCCATGGAGCCCGCGCGGTTTGTGAAGTCATGGCCGTAGAGGGCCACGTCGCGGTTTCCAATCTTAAGAATTCCGGTAACGAGGCCGGCTCCGTCCAAATGCGGACCCCAGTTTTGAAAGAGCAGGTTGGGTTGTTCGCTGGTAAGGATCTGGATGCGTTCAAAAACCGTCATCCGACCCTTGGAGTGCTGGACCATGATCCGCGACGGCCCGCCGCCAATCAATGGTTTGGCCAGGAGGTCTTCACCCAGTTGGTCCGCAGCCTCATACCCGTTGGCGGGAGCCGGCCGCGGCGGCTTGGCTGCCCGGAGCGGGTTCTCCAGCCGCAACGGAGCGGGCGGATTAGTTTCGGTTTCTACCATCGTCGATTCCACTTGTCTGTACCAGACGCTAATTTTGTGTTGAGAGGTCGAGGCGTCGAGAAAAAAAGAGCCTGCAACGCGCTTATTCGCCGGCGTCAGGTCAGGGCGATGGGATTTCGATCAGGTACAGCGGCTAAGGAAAAGGAACACATCCATTGTCCACACTCAGACGTCTGGTTTTTTTGTGCATCATTCTGCCCGTCCCATTGTTTGCGAAACTCCCCACCACGGTAGAAGGAGAAACGCAGCGATCTTACTGGCAGTTCCTGTTCCTGTTTGAAAGCACCACGGCCCCCGGGCAGCGTGAGTTTGTAATCCGGCCCATCATACCCATCTACAGCTCGTATCGTAACGATGAAAAGGCATACACCTTCACGAGTATTCTCTATCCGATTTATTATTCCCACGGCACAAACCAGTGGAGCCGATGGAGTCTCTTCTATTTCTTCAGCGGCGATGACCGTGCGCACACGGACACGGACGACGACACAGACCTTCTCTTGACCCCGCTCTTTGCATGGGGCCGCGGCGATACCGAGCGCGAACGTTATGTGAGCTTCTTTCCGTTTTACGGGCGCATCAGAAACAAACT
>JACPZR010000419.1 GCA_016195395.1 Spirochaetia bacterium | reverse complement strand
TGCACAACGCGGCGGATCTCCCGCACATACTGAGTCCCCGAGTAATTGATTCTATAAAACTGAAAGACGATCTTGGAAAGGCCTTTGCCGTCCGCGTTGGGGTAGATGAAGCAGTGCGCGCGGTAGATGTATTGAACAGGAAAGATCGCCGTGCCTGAAGCAAGCCCTCACGCAGGCGCAGACGGAGGTATGTTTTGCCTTCTGCGTCCTGCCCCGTGACAACTCGGCGCGTCAGACTCTGGTCAATCAGCTCCTTGAAAGAGCCCTTGTCTTCCGCCAGGCCGCCCCGCTGCAGGAGTTCCAGAGTGGACCTGGTGACCGCTCCGTGAAGGTTGTCGATCTCCAGGTCCCCAAAGCCGGATTTCCGGGCTCTGTCCATTGCTTCCCTTTCGACAATGTTCTTTTCTTCAAACTGCGGAGACTGTGCGGACAGAGCCGCGGCAGCAAACAGCGCCGCGAGCGAGGCGCTCACATGGATCGACAGTCGTGTCAGGGAAACTTTGGACGGAAACATCATTCGTGTACCCATTGTTTTTTTACCGGGGCGACTGCCGCTTGTCAAGCGTACCGTACAACGGCCGCTTCCAATCCAGTCGGGTTCCCCGATATCTACCATCGGCGCCAAAAGCCTTACAATTTAACGGGCCGACGGGGATTTTTGCATTCCCATCAGGATTTGATCTTCCAGCCTCTGCATCCGGCGCTCATCTTCCGCGGACGTTTCATGGTCGTATCCCAGAAGGTGCAGAATGCCGTGCACCAACAGCCGGTCAAATTCGTCTGCGGTGGAATGTCCAATGCGGGCGGCTTGGCGTCGGCATGTGTCACGCGAGATCACAACATCGCCCAAAGGCTCAGGCCCTGTCCCCGGAAATCCGTCCTCTCCAGTGTACAATGGAAAGCTCAGAACGTCCGTTGCTTTGTCCTTCCTGCGGTGTTCCTTGTTCAGAGTGCGGATACGTTTGTCGCCCACGACGGTGACATAGAGTAGAAATCCGTGTTTAGGTTTGACGCGCGCAGCTTTCACTGCCAGGTCCATGGCCCGGGACGCCGATGTCAGTATGCGGCTCGACGACGGAAAGGCGTTCGCGGCAGGCGCAACAATCTCGACAACGTGGCCGGCCTCCGTGGTGAGGCGCCTGGGCGCAGATGACCCGCGCCGCCTCATGGACTCACGGTGCGCGTCCGGCGCGCTTTTTGGCGGCACTTCCCTTTTTCGGGCGACGGTCGGCTTCGAGTTTGTCCGTCTTTTTCTTGTCAGGGTATTTGGGGCGGAAGTGGTACGAACTCATGAGAACGTCGTGGAAAGCACGCTGGATAACGCTCAGATCGCCCACGGTCAGGCCGGACTCGTCCAGTTGGTTCTCCGCCAGTTTCAAGCTGATGATCTTCGCGATGAGACCATCCACAGCCGCAGACGTAAATTCCTCCAGTGAGCGACTGGCGGCTTCCAGGGAATCCGCAATCATGGCAATGGCCGTTTCTTTGCTCTGGGGTAGCGGGCCGGGATATCGGAAGTCTTCGCGGCGCACGCGTCGTTTCATCTTCTCCAATGCTTTGTGATAGAAGAAACTCATGGTGGACGTGCCGTGATGTTCCGGGATGAAAGCCAGCACCTCGCGCGGAAGTCGCGCCGCCTTCGCCATTTCAATGCCGTCCAAGACGTGATCTATAATTACTTTGGCGGCTTTCTGCGGATTCTCTAGGTCAATGTTCTCAGGCCGCGGAATCAAGTGCTGGTTCTCCACAAAGAATCCGGCATTCTTCATCTTGCCGATATCGTGGTAGTAGATGCCTGTGCGGGCGAGTGTTGTGTTCAATCCAAGTCGTTCGCAGGCTTTTTCCACAAGGGCGGCCACCATCAGCGTGTGCTGCCAGGTGGAAGGCGCTTTTCTGAACATCTCTTTCAAGAGCGGATTGGTTGGATCCGCAAGCTCGGCAAGACGGAAGCGCGTGGGGATATTGAATAACGTTTCGTACACGGGGAGAAGCGCAATGACAAGCACCGTCGATATACCGGAGAAGAAAGAGATTCGCAGCGCATCACGGAAATTCTGAGAGAAGAAATCTTTGCTGGAAAGCGTGGCAAAGATGGCCCGGTCGCCGTAGAGGTAACAGGCGGTGGTCAAAACCATTCCCATCAGAGCAAGCGATACGGCGGTGGTGATGAAGTGCACTCTCTTGCTGATCCGGCCTCCCAGGATGGCTCCTATCACACCCACACCAGCGGTGATGATCAGGGAGTTGCCGTCGTTCTTGCTGGCGAGAAAGACAAGAAATGCCAGATACACAGCAATCGGAATGGCGAGCGAATCTCCAAAGATGATAGCCAGAAGCACCGCAAAGGCGCCGATGGGGACCCAGCTGCCAAAGTAGTGCGTTACCTCGTTGTAGTCGACTCCGTTGGCCCAGAACCCCTCGAGCACCAAAAGCACACCGGCAAACGCCCACACGGTCAAGAAGATGATCAAGTTGGAAGAAACGTCACTCACGCGCCGGAGAGCAAAACGCACCGCAAAGTAAACCAGGAGACCGGTCAAGACTGCCTGTTCAACAAAGATCGCGACGATGCGTTCAATCTTTTCAGCAAAGCGCGCCCTTTTGTGACGGAGGAGCGCCTGGTATTTTTCATCCGTGATCACTTCGTCTTTCTGTATGATGGCATCTCCGCGGTTGATCCTGAGAATAGGAATGGGAACGCGCTCCATCGCGATCTTGCGCTCGGCTTCTGTGTCCGTTTTGCTGAAGCGTGAACCGTTGATGGTGTAGAGATATACCACGGCGCTCTGCACAAGCGCATCGCGCAGAAAAGGATCCTGCATCTTCAAACGTTCTTGGTACAGGTCGTCCAAGCGTTTGATTTCTTCCGCGCCCGCCAGC
>JACPZR010000418.1 GCA_016195395.1 Spirochaetia bacterium | reverse complement strand
GGGGGTGTTTCTGGTGCATGCAGCCGCCGTTCGACAAGGCGCCGGGAGTCCTCTCAACTACCGTAGGATTCTGCGGCGGCCCGGAAAAGAAACCCAGCTACGAAATGGTATCGGACGGGAAAACCGGACATGCCGAATCCATCCGCGTGGTCTACGATCCCAGAAAGATTTCGTATGAAACGCTGATCGATATCTTCTGGCATAACATTGATCCCACCCAGACGGACGGGCAGTTTGCCGACCGTGGCAACCAGTACAAGACACATATCTTCTATACAAATGCGGATCAGAAACGGATTGCGGACGCAGCAGTCTGGAAGCTCGCTTCCAGCAAGAAGTTCACTAAGCCCATTGCGACCACGGTCCTTCCTGCCACTGAATTCTGGCCGGCCGAGGAGTACCATCAGAAGTACTACCTGAAAAACCCGGACCACTATCACTCGTATAAAGAAGGGTCGGGACGACTTGGCTTCATCCGCGCTGTGTGGGGTACCAAGGAGTAAAAAAAACGGCCGCGCATGGCGGCCGGTCCTTCATCAGCTTGAGCGCCGCGATCTCCGCGGCCGCTCAGTTCTGTTGTTCGTGTAACGTTTTTCTCGAAAGGGCTCCGTCGCTTACAGCATCCGGGCAATCAGCGAATCAAGAGCGTAGGCGCCCCCTCCGTTGATCACGAGCGCGGCCGCGGCGCCGATCACTACAATGTGAAACTCGTATCCTTCCCCTTTCAGGTTGCCGTTCCAGTTCATGAAGAAACCCACAGAGCGGTGCGCTGTGATGGCGGCGCCAAGCATGACGGCGATGATTCCCAGCGCTGCGACGCGTGTTCCAAGGCCGAGGATCAGGCCCAGAGATCCAAACGATTCAATGATGATCACGAGTAACGCGATCACGTAAGGCAGCTTGGCTGTGCCGGTCAGGTAACCCATAGTCCCTTTGAATCCGTAGCCGCCGAACCAACCCAGAAGCTTCTGCGCTCCGTGGGCAAAAATCACCGCGCCTACAACCACTCGTATGATGGTGAGGGCGGGGTCGTATCCTGTTGCAAGTATCTGTGTCATCTGTTTGTTCCTCTTTAAATATGTTTTGCTTCGCGGATCACTTGTCTGCCCGTTCCGCAATGATTGAAGTTTAAAGTATTGCTCCCGGAAACATCAGCCGGTTTTCTCTCCCGCAAGCTCCACGCGGCGTCTGCGCACCGCCATCCCCAGCTTCTTGCACGCGGCGGCAATGCCGTCGAGTTCGGATTCTGAAAGATGTTCAAGGCCGCTCACAAGCGCTTTGACATACAATGGAAAGGACTTCTTGATCAGACGCCGCCCTTCCGCCGAAAGGGACACCGTAACAAAACGCTTGTCCTCGCCGTCGCGCAGGCGCGTGATCAAACCGCGCTTCTCCAAGTTCTGAACCACCACGGTTACGTTGCCTTCCGTTGCCAGGAGTTTCTCTCCCACCACCTTCTGGCACAAAGGCCCAAGATGGTAGAGAGTCTCAAGGACGCCAAACTGGCTGGGTGTCAGGCCGAAGGTCTGAACCACCGAGTCCGTATACTGGGCCAGTGAATCCGATGCTCTCATCAATGTGATGAAAACGTTCAGGCTGGCCTCTTCGCGTCTGTTTCCTTTGTAGTGGGTTGCCATACTTCAAACTTCAATAGTTCAAGTTTAATGTATATGGGCGCCGGCGGCAAATCTTTTTTTGCGCAAAGTTTGAGATTTCATTCCGGAGCGGGCCGCGGCGCCCGCAAGCCGCCTATTGAGAACTCACACAGGAAACGAGGGCAGGGGCCCCCCCGTCGCTTTGCGGCTACCAGCCGGTGATCGCCTCGTCTCCGCGGACACGGGTCAACTCGTCTTGAATCTTATGGAAGCGCTCACCAATCAAGACGGTCAGGTTTCGCATAAATATGAAGGCAAGGTGGTAGTTCGTCTCGAACATCTCGTTCAGCGCGTCGGCGTCGATCTCGTAGACGGTGATGGGGGTGAACGCATGTGCGGACAGCAGGTAGGTGAATGGGGGCACGATGGTGGACCAGCCTATCGACTGCCCCGCTTTTTCCCGTGCGATCGTTGTGTCGGAATCGCGCCCCGGAAGCCGGAAACGCAGGTCCACTTCACCCTCTGCGAGCAAATACATCGTCTTGGCGGGCGTATGCTCACGGAAAAGTTCCGTGCCCCGGGCGTAGGTGCTTTTCTTGCAACGGCGCAGGAAGGCGCGGATCTCATCAGGAGCCAGTCCCTCTAATAACTCATTTTTAAATTCTGTGGGGTCCATGATCGCCTCGCACGGGAATAAGCAATGCACGCGCCGCGGGGCAAAAGCGTCGATTACTTCTTGCAGCCGCTAAAG
>JACPZR010000417.1 GCA_016195395.1 Spirochaetia bacterium | reverse complement strand
GGGGGGTCGGCCCCAGACAGACTGCCCCATTCTAGTATACGCCCAAGTGCGACTTTTTAGGGCATTGACGGCACGGAAAACATCTGAAACTATGCCGCGCCACCGATTCCCGCCCTTCGGTGGGTTCAGTTCTCTCCCCCCGCCAATACCACCCACCCAATAGGGGGCACTTTGGGAATTTTCATTGACTGACAAATCAATCAATGTTTTCTAGGCAACGATGGCGGGGCTCGCAAAACCAGGTGGGATTAGAACACGCCAAAAAGAGGAGCGCCAGGCCCATATTTTGAGCGCGGCGATCACGGTGATTGCGCGCAACGGATACCATAGAACACGGATCGCCGACATTGCCGCCGAAGCAGGCGTCGCCTACGGTCTCGTTTACCACTATTTCGGATCAAAGGAAAGCATCCTCGGTGCGATTTTTGAGAGCATCTGGGAACGCTTCGGCCTCCGCATCCAGCGCATCAGCCGGCAGTCCAAAACGACTGTGGCCAAGCTTTCCGATATCTCCGACTACATGTTCGATACGTTTCTCGTCCGACCGGACTTGATCCGCCTTCTGGTCCATGAAGTCGTCCGAGCCCACAACATTGAGAACCTGCCCGACATGGAAGTGGTAAGAAGGATCATCGGCATGATTGAGTCCATCGTGCAGAGCGGCATTGACAACCGGGAACTTGCGCCCGACGCCGACGCTCGAATCCACGCCCTCGCTTTTTTCGGTTCGATGGAAATGCTCCTTACAGCGTTATGCACTGGTCTTTATCCCGCAAGCACCCCTACGGAACTCAAGCTCGTGAAGCGGAAGATGCGCCTCTTCCTGCAGAACGGAAGCTTTGGGGCCGTAATCGGGGCGCGCTGACAAACCGCGACATCATTAGAGGTAACCCATGAATTTTGAACTTTCACCCGAGATTCTAGAATTCCGAGATCAAGTCCACGAATTCGCCAGAACTGAAATCCGGCCGTCCGCGGAAGAACGGGACATTGAAGAGCGATGGGATCCGGCCCTCTGGAAAAAGATGGGAGCGATGGGTCTCTTGGGCCTGTCCTTTCCAGAAGAATATGGAGGCCAAGGAGCCAGCTGTCTCATGACGACGGTCGCCACAGAGGCATTTGCCCGCGGGTCGGCCGATGGCGGACTAACGCTTGCCTGGGGCGCTCATTCCATCATCGGCTCCATGCCCATCGTCCTCTGCGGAACAGAAGATCAAAAGAAACGTTATCTACCAAAGCTCGCCACCGGGGAATGGGTCACCGGACTGGGTTTGACCGAGCCCGGGTCCGGTTCAGATGCTGCCGGAAGCATGCAGACCCGCGCTGTTAAGAAAGGGGACCGCTACATTCTCAATGGAACCAAAATGTTTATCACCAACGGACCCATCGGAGATGTATTCATAATCATGGCCGTCACCAACAAAGCCAAGGGGGCCATGGGGATTTCTGTCTTCATTGTAGAGAAAGGCTTCAAAGGATTCAGTGTAGGGAAGAAACTCAAAAAACTCGGGATGCGCACCAGCACAACCAGCGAGCTCGTTTTCG
>JACPZR010000416.1 GCA_016195395.1 Spirochaetia bacterium | reverse complement strand
GTTCGCGCGGACTTCGAAGGCTGCCGCGCGACTGTCTGAACAATTCCGCGCGCATACGGTGGAGAAGACGTACATGGCAGTGATTGAGGGGTCCCTGAATGCCGGAAGCGACTGGCTGATGTGGCAGGACACTATGGCCAAAGACGAACAAGAGAGAAAGGCCGTGGGAGCTGTCGTTGGTCAGACCGCGCGCCTTCAGATCAGGGAAAGGGAACACGGCGTGTTACGGCAGGGCGGCGCCGGCAGCATCGTTGAAGTGCGTCTGGAAACAGGCCGCTACCATCAGATCCGCTACCAATGTTCCTCGCGGGGACATCCGATCGTGGGGGACGTGAAATACGGTGCAAAATCTCCGTGGCGCGGAGGCGGGATTGCTCTATGTGCTGTGACTTTGAGCTTTGATCATCCAATCACAAAAGAACGGATGACGCTCACCGTCGGGAATGACCCATTCGAGCGGGCCTTGGAACGGTGAGCGCCTGTTCCGGAAAGATGCGCTCCAAGTCATTTGGAGCGCACTCATTTTCCTGATTAGAGTTTGGAAGCGGCTTCTTTGATCAAGCCGGCCGCGATTTCATTCTTCTGAATCTGGCTGGTTCCTTCGTAAATCTGAAGGATCTTGGCATCGCGGAAGAACTTCTCAGCCGGATATTCTTTGGTATATCCGTAACCGCCGAAGATCTGGAGGGCATCCACAGCAATCTGCATGGCGGAGTCCGCTGCAAAGCATTTGGCCATAGCGCTGAACTTCGCTGCGTCTTTGTGACCGCGCTCCGCAAGGATGGCCGCTTTATAGGTCAAGAGGCGTCCCGCTTCAATCTTCATGGCCATTTCCGCAAGCATATGCTGGATGGCTTGGAAGCTCACAATCTTCACACCAAACTGTTCCCGCTCGCGGCCGTATGCAATGGCAGCATCAAAGGCGCCCTGCGCGAGCCCCACAGCGGATGCGGCAACAGCAGGACGGGACAGGTTCAGAGTGCGCAGCGCGTGGATGAACGCCTGGTTCTCCGCGCCACCGACAATGTTTTCGGCGGGCACTTCGCAGTCTTCAAAGATCAACGCGCGCGTTTCAGAGCAGCGAATCCCGAGCTTGTCTTCTTTCTTGCCGTAGGAAAAACCTTTGGTGCCCTTCTCTACCAGAAAGCAGCTCATCCCGCGCGGGCCGCGGTCTTTGTTCGTCAGAGCAAACACGGTGTAAACGTCCGCCTGTCCTGCGCCGGAAATCCACTGCTTGGTTCCGTTCAAGATGTAGCGGTCCCCTTTCTTCACGGCTGTGGTCTTGAGGGCCGGAACGTCTGAACCCGCGCCCGGCTCTGTCAGTCCAAACGCAGCCATCTTTTCACCCGTTGCAAGCAACGGCAGCCACTTCTGCTTCTGTTCTTTGGTGCCGCCCACTTCAATCGGCAGTGTGCCGAGTTTGGTGGCGAGCATGGCTGTGCTCACACCAAGGCATCCGTAAGAGATCTCTTCTGACAGGATGATACTTCCCATCATCCCAAGGCCAAGTCCGCCGAATTCTTCTTCAAAGAGAGCGCCAAAAAGGCCCGCTTCTCTGAACTTGTCGAGGACCCGGCGAGGGTATTCGTTCTTTTCGTCCAGTTCCATACGGACTGGAATCACTTCTTTCTTCACAACTTCGCGGACCAAGTCCCGCAACTGCAATACATCTTCACTAAGGCTGATATTGATCGGCTGTTCTGCCATTGGATTCTTCCCTTGGGACGATGCCCCGCGGCGGGACAAATTCCCTAATTGAACTGGTTTAGAGGCGGTCTAAAGACCACAACTGTCAAATACGAAATCCGCAGGGGTTGCCCGTAGGACAAGAAAAAAACCTGGACTATGAGGCCGTGGGAGGGTGCAGCCGCTTCACGCGGAACTGGACCATCTTTTGTTTCACGCGTTTGATGAGTTCAAAAGTCACGTCGCCCACCTGAATCTTCTCCCCAACCTCGGGGAAGCGACCTGCTTTCTCCAGAACGAAACCGGCCACACTGGTATAGGATTCAGATTCCGGCAGCTCCGCTTGAAAAAACTCGTTGAAATCGGACAAGGGGCACGCGCCGGCCACCATGTACTGCCCGTCCGGCATGGGGTATATGTCGCTTTCGTCCGGCCGCTCGGTAGCATCCTGGATCTCGCCCAC